>JBJEKB010000053.1:0-4959 GCA_051878395.1 Muribaculaceae bacterium | reverse complement strand
GCGCATCCAGCTGAGGCACAAACCCCACATTGAGCACAATCAGCGAATGCACATTACCGCGCACGTCGCGATACGACTCCTTCAGCCGATAATAGAGCGCCTCCTTGCCCAAAGCCGGGTTCCACCTATGTTGGATATTCACATGCATAGGGCAAAGGTACGAACAAAATTTTTGCCGATTGTGTCCTACAATTCAAAAAACAGCCACATTCGGTTGTCAAGGCGAAATATGTATCTTGACAATCAGTCGATTACATAACCGCATCACAAAAAATACCCCGAAAAAATTCTTAAAAAATTTTTTCGGGGTGAAAGTTGGGTTAACATTGGTGTGAACAATAGAACACCCGCTTCATTGCGTCCACCCGATAGCTGAATAGTTACAGGCGCGGGCAAGGAATTTTGTAACCATCAGAAAATTTTGTACCGAATCGATTAAATGTACAAATGGTTTAATTCTCAAAACAAATGCCCCTTGGCTTTGCTTAAATCGTCTTAATGACCCATCACTTTCTTTCCTCCGATTATGTAAATCCCTTTAGGCAAATTCCCTAATTAAGACTCCTATTATAATTTTATTTGAAATGTTAGATTTCATGATGCATTGGTATTCATACACGTTTAATATGTATATTAACAGTAACTATAGATTAATTGCTATTAATCTATAGTTACTGTCTAACTTAGTTCAAAAATTCACCTATTTTTGACCTTTAATCGTTATATTTGAAACGCCAAATTTGCATATTATTGGCTTTGTTACCTCTATCAGAAACAAAGTAAATATAACCATCTTTAGTCCAATATGGCTGACCGTCATACGATTTATTGATTGTTACCTGTGTGAGGTTGTTACCATCTATATCAATTACATATATATCAGTGTCTTTTTTGTCTTTTTTCCATGAGTCAAAAACAATTTTTTTACCATCAGGGCTGAATCTTGGATGATATGCATAACCCTTTTTAGCATCAGTAATCTGAATAGGATTGTTACCATCAATATCCATTATCCAAATACTACAACTTTTAGCATCGGATGAATATTTTACATATACAATCTTTTTGCCATCCGGTGAGAAAGAAGGCTGGTAACCGTTTCCTAAAAGAATGCTCTCTCCCGTCTTAAGGTTTTTGAGCCATATCTCACTATTTTCTATTACAACAGTATTCCCTGAGAATATGGTTGCTTTTTTGTAGTAAGTGTTTATTACTTTATTGTAAACCAACATGGTGCCATCGCTATTAAAATTGGGATTGTCTTCGTGTGCCTCAGAAGATTCCGTTACTTGAGTTAATGCTTTTCCCTGAGTATTAGTCATAAGGTAGATGTCAGAAGTTGCTTGACCCTCAAGCTGGCATCGAAATGCTATCTTTCCGGTTTCTGCGCTGTATGCAGGACACAAGTTATAATTCTTACCGCTTGTCTTTTGGATCATTGCACTTGAAAATGGATTGTCTTTTTTATAAATGTTATAATAACGACCATCTTCACATGCTGAAAAAAACAAGTCTTTGCCGTAGTCACCTCCAAAAGGGAACACACATGGTTCATCTCGGTCTGTTACTTTTGACAATATCGACAAATTCTCACCTGTTGACATTATGGCAAATTTTTTACCACCGCAACTTGATAACAAAATGGCAACGCCGGCCAATGCTAAAATACTCTTTTTCATAAGCTTGCTGTAATTTATAAAGTATTAGTTTATGTTAATAATTAATTATTTACAATACGATATTTCCTATTATTTCTGCCTATATTTGCAAAGTAACAAATTATTTTCTTAATATTTCTGAATGTAGAATACGAATTTCTGTGATTTTACAATAATTAACATTGTGATTTAAGTCAATAAGTACCTAACCGCTACCTGGTTTTTATAGGTTGTGTAATTTACTGCCACACATCTATTCTTTTGTGATGCATAAAAAATTTGAGCGGGTGCCTCCCGGCAGCCGCTCAACCCATGAAACAAAAATTTATCATTGATTAAACATTTGCTTTATTCAAATTCATTCACGTTGGTGTTCACAGCCACGATGTCGTTGTTGTGAGCGCGAATGAAGTCGAGGATAGCCTGGCGCGCCTCGCTCGGCTTGATGTCGGCTTCGATGCGTCGCAGAGCGTTGAACACCGAAGTGCCACACTGGTAGATGTGGCGGTAAGCCTTGGCGATGTCGTCGATGATATCCTCGGAGAAGCCTTTGCGACGGAGCACGAAGGCGTTCACACCGAAATAGACCACCGGGTTGTGTGCCATGATGGTGAAAGGAGGCACATTGCCCGAGATGCGGCAGCCGCCCTTTATGAGCGCCCAGTCGCCGATGCAGCCGTTGTTGTGGAGAATGGCGTTGCTCGAGAGGATGGTGTATTTGCCCACATGGCAGTCGCCGGCAATCTTCACGCCGTTGCCAAGCACGCAGCTGCCCTCGATTACCGAGTCGTGGCCGATATGAGTCTCTGCCATAATAAACGAGCCTTCTCCGATGCGAGTTCCACCCTCGGGGGTGATGCCGCGGTTGATAATCACAGCCTCGCGAATCTTGCAGTTATCTCCGATATAGCAGAAGGTGTCCTCGCCGTTCCAGCGGAAATCCTGTGGCTCGGCGCTGACGATAGCACCTTGATACACTTTGATATTGTTGCCCATTCGGGCGCCGCTAAGGATGCTCGCGTAGGGCATAATCTCACAATTGTCCCCTATTTCGACATTTTTGTCGATATAGGCAAACGGATGTACTGTTACGTTGTCGCCCAATTTGGCTTGGGGATCGACATAAGCTAACGGACTAATCATGGTGAAGTTTATTTATGGTTTGACAATTATCTACCGCCGCCAAGCGCCTGATAGAGGTTGATAGTGGCTTGCGAGATGCTCAAATCGGTGCCGATTTCCTTGATTTGGGCTTGGAGCAACGACTGTTGAGCGGTCAACACCTCGAGATAGGTGGTGTTGGCGAGACGCTGGAGGTCTTCGTTGTATTCCACAGCCTTGGTAAGGCTATACACCTGGTTGGCAACGAACCCGCGCTTTTTGGTGAGCTGGTCGATGGTAACCATCGCGTGCTCAACCTCGTAGCCGGCGCTCATAAGAGTGTATTCAAAGTTGTTCATAGCCTGTTGTTGTTGAGCCTTGGACACTTTGAGGTTTTGGATGTTCTGTCCGCGGGAGAAGAGCGGAGCAACGAGGCTACCGGCGAGTTGCACAAACCAACTGCCCGGATTGCTGATAGTGTTGCCGAGGATGTTGGTGAAACCGCCGTTGGATGAGATAGAGAGCGAGGGGTAGAACGCCGTGCGGGCGATGTTGGTGGCATAGTAGGCAGTAGCCACGCTCTGCTCGGCTGCTCTCACGTCGGGACGAGCGGCAAGATAGCTCATCGGGATGCTCTTGTCGTAGCCAGCACACGGCATGAGAGTGGCGGCATTGAGGTTGACATTCCAATCGGCTTTTTCGCCCACGAGGAGCGACATAGTGTTGTTGAGTTCGAGAATCTGCAATTCCACATCGGGGATAGATGCGAGAATCGAGGCGTAGTTAGCCTCACTTTGCACCACAGCCACCTCGGTGTAGCGACCCGCCTCTTTCATTTGGCGCATCACCTCGACCGATTGCGCCCATTTGTCGGCGGTCTCGAGATAGAGAGCGTGCTGGCGCTTGAGCGACACGAGAGCGTAGTAGGTGTTGGCAACGGCGCCGATAATCTGCGAGCGCACGGCTTGCTGATAGGCTTCGCTCTGAATCAAGGCAGCCTTGGCAGAACGCTTGGCGTTGGTGAGGCGGCCGAAGATGTCGATTTCCCAGCTCACTGCAAGCGGGATGCTGTAGCCCCAGTTCCATTTGCTCGGCACTTTCTCGTAAGCCGAAGTGTTTCCGCTCGGAGTGATAGCCAACGAGGGCAAATAGCTGAGTTTTGCGCCGAGGAGGCGAGCCTGAGCGGCATCCACATTGAGTTTGGCGTTCTTCACGTCGGTGTTGTTCTCGAGCGCCTTGGCGATGAGTTCGCGCAACTGCGGGTCGGTGAACAATTCCTGCCATGAGAGGTTGCCAAAAGCCGCGCTATCCACAGCCTCGTCTTTGGCGGCGGCATATTCGCCGGCGATGCCGTCTTTCGGCAGGTCAAACTTCTTGTATGTTTGGCAGCTGCTCACGGCTGTGGCGAATACCACAGCCATGATAGCCAATTTTATATAATTTCTAAGTTTCATATTTCGCTATTATTTTGTGTATTGTTGTAACTCGTTCGACATAGCCTCGTTCTGAGTGTCGCTCCACTTGATAGGTTTAATCTTCTCCTGGATGCCTTGGAACACAACAAATAGGCAAGGAACAATGAGCACTTGAAGCACGGTACCCACAAGCATACCGCCGATAGCACCCACACCGAGGGCGTTGTTACCATTGGCACCTACACCGCTGGCAAACATCAACGGGAGAAGACCGATAATCATAGCCAACGAAGTCATGAGGATAGGACGGAGACGAGCGGCAGCACCTGCTACGGCGGCTCCGACAAGGCTCATGCCTGTGCGACGACGGTCAACGGCAAACTCAACAATAAGGATTGCGTTCTTGGCAAGCAAGCCGATGAGCATGATGAGCGAAATCTTCAAGTAGATGTTGTTGGAGATGCCAAACAACTGAGCGAAGAGGAATGTACCCATCAAACCGAGAGGCACTGAAAGGATTACCGCAAGCGGCAACACATAACTTTCGTATTGTGCCGAGAGGATGAGGAACACGAATGCGAGACACAAGCCGAAGATAACGGCTGTAGCGCTTTCCGACTCACTTGCCTGCTCACGTGTCATACCCGAATACTCGTAGCTGTAGCCCTGCGGCAACAATTTAGCCGCTGTCTCGGTGATAGCGTTGATAGCCTCACCGGTGGTGTAGCCCGAGTTGATAGTGGCGTTGACAGGAATAGAGGTGAAGAGGTTGAAGCGGTTGATGA
>JBJEKB010000052.1:0-23483 GCA_051878395.1 Muribaculaceae bacterium | reverse complement strand
GAACCGATTGAATAGGACCCTACAAACGATGTCTTCTCCGGGCGCTTGGTCTTTAGATACACTGTCGAAGCGGAAGAATACTCGCTCGCCATCATGAGTTGCTCCACTTTGTTGGCATTATACAGCGACACTGATTCGAGAGTGGTGAGAGAATATTTCCCTAAATCTACCGTTCCGTTTTGGGCATTTGTGATGCGAACTCCATCGAGATATATCCCCACATGCTGGGAGCCAAGCGACCTCACATTCACCGTTTTCTGCCCTCCAAGTCCTCCATAGTCTTTGATTTGCACCCCGGACATATACTTCAAAGCATCGGCGACAGAATTTGAGGCAAGGTTTTCGATTTGCCCCGACGAAATTGTCTGTTGTGGTGTGAGATTGCGCGACGCGGTTACAGTAACCTCGTCGATGGCAAACACCGAGTCGGTTATTGATTTAGGAACGGCACTACTTGCCGATGTCGAAATGGCACATATATGCACGAAGGCACATACGCATAAAGCTCTGAAATTCTTCATTATGTCATATTAATAAGACCAAATGTCTGTGTCCCCGCAGACAAATCTTACTCAAAATGGCAGGTCTTCTGACTTATCTTCGACAGTTCCGTCTTCCCGGATTTTGCGTAAAACGTATGACTCGAATTACATCCAGTGACAATGGTGGGCTGTCTTAAAAAGAATTACAGCTACGGGTATAGTTGCAGAATCTCACTGCATTCCCATCTTCGCTCTGCATAGCAGAGAACCATTTTCGAGTGCAAATATAGCATATTTATATTTCAGATGCAATTATTATCAAAAAAATCTGCATCAAAATTCCGAAAGGGCCTTTATTTCAAAGGGATAAGGCAAGCGCGGTGTGTTAAAGTTTTCTTAAAGCGCCGAAATCGGGAATTTTGCCGAATTTAACAATAGAACTCGCTGTATCTTTGCAGCGAGTTCTTTGATATTTTGGTTTTCCGACAATCGGGATTTATTTCGACATCACCCCTATTCCAAAGAGGGCGTAATCATAGATTACAGGGTCGTCGGGACGCATTTTCCGCAAGATTTCGGTGAGCATGAGCACGGTGCGCTTGTCGTTGGCGCGGCGGTCGATTAGCGACAAGGCGCGGGCGGTGTTCCCCACATGCACATCGAGCGGAATGAAGAGTTGGGAGGGCTTGATTGCGTTCCACACCCCCATGTCAACGATGCCATCGTTGCGCACAAGCCAACGCAATGCCATGTTGATGCGCTTGAGGGCAGTGTTTTCGAGATGCGACGGGAGGGCGCGGGAGTTTTCAGCCCCATCGTTTGCCTCGATAAACACTTGGCGCATATTTTCTACGAGGTGCCACGACGGTGTCTCGCTTTTGCCCGCTCCTATCGCTACGACAAAATCGTTGAGCGAGCCGTAGCGGCGGTAGATTGAGCGGAGTCCGCGCAGGTAGTATTTGAAATCGCGGGCGAAGAAGGTGCGGTGGATGTTCATCTCGTCGGGGAGTTGCTCGAAAGCGCCGTCGAGAGTGTAGTCGAGCGGCGAGTTGTCCATCATCACAAGCATTTTCTCGCAGTTGTTGCAAATCATTTTGCGATTGCCCCATGCGATGGTGGCTGATAGGAGCGCGGCTATCTCGATATCTTGCAGGCGCTCGAAGCGGCGCGGGAACTGCACCGGGTCGGCGGCGATGAAATCGGTGGAATTGATACGCTCCGCCTCTCGGTCGAGGTAGTCTTTGAGGGAATTGAATTGTGTGGCGTCGGTAATCATTGTCTTTTTATTTGAGAGCCTCGCGGGCAAGGCGCAACAGCATTATGGTGGTGGATGCGGTGCCGTCCATTGTCGGCTCGTTGGTTGAATAGTCGCTGTAGTCGTCGTGATACACCACATTTTCGCCCTGGAACGGCGCATAGCGGTCGGCGTTTCGGAGGGTAACGCCACGCAGGGAGCGGAAAATGTTGGTATATACCGGTCCATCGACAAGTCCGCCGGTAATCGGGTAGTTGTTGAGGTTAGAGAGTGCCGAATGTGGGTCGGTGGGATAGTCGCCGGTGGCGGGCAGCCCGATTATCATACACTTGCCCCACGGATTCACGCCGAAAAGCCAGTCGCGCATGGCGGTCTCAATTTCGAGATAGGTGTCGTCGCCGGTGATTTCGCGGTAGAGCATTGCTTGGGTAACAAATGCCACGGTGAGGTTGTTGGAGCACCAAATAAAGGGGATTCCGTTGAGGAAGGGATTCCCGGAGGCGCGCTCGGCTACTCGCTGAAGCCCGGAGCGCATATTGCGCACAAACTCGGCTCGCACCCGCTTGTCGCTCTGCACTGCGAGATAATAATGACCAAGGTTGATGAATGGATACCATTGATAGTGGTGTGCCGAGTCGGCTCCCATCCACGGATTCACCGGCTCGAGGCGGCCATAATCCACAGCCTCGGCGAGGTAGTGTCGCTCACCGGTGGAGCGATACATCTGCATCGCAGCAAGAGCCATGTCGTCAGCCCAATTGTCCTCCTCATAGTAGTAAGGGGATACACACGGGGCTGTTTGGCACGCTCCGGGATTGGCTGCCGCAACGGCATAGGCATTGCCGGCTTTGCCTCGGAGCAATGAGGCAAATTGGGGGTCGATTTTCTCGAAAACATCGGCACCAAGGGCAAAACAGGATGCAAATTTCCCCACCGACGATGCGAGTCCTTTGCTGTCGTTCTTGTTTTTATACAAGCCGTATGGCGTGCCGCTGCAGGGATACACCGGTCGCTCCTTCCCTTCTCCCCAGCCATAATCCACGAGGTCGTTCTGCGGGAGTACGGCAAGGCGATGGTCGCGGTCGTCGGCTATCTGGTTGAAGAATGTGGCGCTGTCGGGGTTCATCTTTACAAGCCACTCAAGCCCCCAGCGTGCTTCGTCGAGGATGTCGGGCACACCGTTGCTCCCTTTGTCGCCGGCGGAGTTGTAATCGTCGCGCCACACCTCGGGAGCACCGAGATAGGCAAACATCATCTCGTAGGTGGCGTTGGCTGATGTGGTTACATATTGCAGATAGTCGCTCGCATCGTGCCAGCCGCCCACCACATCGATTTTCTCGCCGCTGCGAGTGGGGTGAAGCACGATAATGCCATCGTGGGTGTGGCAACTGTCTTTGAGAAAGGGATTATAGCCGCAGCGGTTTTGGCGCATGTAGTAAAGTGGTATTTCCTGGCTGCCGGCATACACGTCGTTGCCGATGCGGAACCGGAGGGACTCCACATCGCCCACTTTTATTATATAGGTGCCGGGGGTGGTGATTTCGGAGAAATCGAGCCTTGCTGTAGCCTTAAACGGACTGCTTGCACCGATGTTTTTCACAGTTTTGAGTTTCACGCTGCGCCGGGTGTCGGTGTTTATCACTTCAAATGTCTTCACGGCACGCTCCTCGAGCATCACCATCACAGCCACTTTCTTATCGTTGACCAAGTAACCCATCTGGTTCACTCTAATCCACGATTGCGCGGTTGCAACGAGGCTCGCCAGCGCGAGGGAGAGAAACAGGAATAGTCGAAGCATACGGTATGATTTTGGAAGGGTGTTTAAAATAGTAGCGAGAAGCCAGCGACCTTTGAGGGGAGGCTGCACTTCTCGCTCATATTGTTTATCACTATTATTTCAAAAGAGTTGCAGGGTCGAGGTTGGCACTCTCAATATCTTTGAAATATTTGTAGGTTGCAACCTTGAGTTCGGCAGTGGCATCCTCATCGGCAATGATGATTGCGTGTGGGTGCATTTGCAATGCGCTGATTGTCCACATGTGGCTTACCGACTCCTCAACACCATGTTGCAAAGCGCGAGCCTTGTTGTGTCCGTTAACGATGAGCATAACCTCCTTGGCATCGCAGATTGTGCCCACGCCCACTGTGAGAGCTGTCTTCGGCACAAGATTTACATCGTTGTTGAAGAAACGCGAGTTGGCGATGATTGTGTCTTGGGTGAGGGTTTTGATTCTGGTTCTCGAAGTGAGCGAAGAACCGGGTTCGTTGAATGCGATGTGTCCATCGGGACCTACACCACCCATAAAGAGGTCGATACCACCGTATGATTTGATTTTGGCTTCAAAATCGGCGCACTCTTTCTCAAGGTCGGCAGCATTGCCGTTGAGAATGTTAACATTCTCTTTCTTAATGTCGATGTGGGAGAAGAAGTTGTTCCACATGAAAGAATGGTAGCTCTGCTCATGGTCTTGCGGAAGGTTGCAATACTCGTCCATGTTGAAGGTAACCACATTGGCAAACGATACCACGCCTTTCTTGTTCAATTCAATAAGACGACGATACATGCCCAGTGGCGACCCTCCGGTGGGGCAACCGAGGATAAAAGGTTTCTCCGGAGTGGGGTTTGCGGCGATGATTCTCGATGCCACAAAATTTGCTGCCCATTCCGATACTTTGTCATAATTAGGTTCAATAATTAGTCTCATGATTGTCTTTGATTAATTGTGTTCTTTCTATCGGCAAAGTTACTGAAAATATTATCCATTACCAAATCATTTTAAAATCTTTTTATTTAAACTCTCGGATTCGCAACACCAACACTCCCAAATTGTTACTCTTAGTCTCAAATTCTATTAACGAATATAAAAAGTTATTAAATGGCGCACTTTTATCATCCCGTTTTGTTTATCCTATGAAATTTCTTTTGTAATTTTGTCAAGTTAGAAACGCAACCTTTAGCAATGAAAACAAATCTTAGTTCACAAATCAAACTTGACCGTATCCCGAAACGCTACTACGCGCCTTCAGGTGAAGTGGAATTGGCGGCTCTTACCCGCAATGAAAAGGTGTACACCAAAGTTGTTGAATCATCAGTGGACGTGGCTGAATATGTCGCCGATGATATTGTTTCGGTGATTGCCAAAAATGTAAACCGCAAAGGTCGTTGCGTGCTGGCTCTCGATGCTTGCAATGCTGTCCTTCCGGCTTATGCCGAACTTGTAAAACTCTACAAGGAAGGAAAAGTGGATTTCAGCAAGGTTATCGTTTTCGCTCTCAGCGAAATTTATTCCCAAGGCGATGGCAGTTTTGTCAACAATCACGAACGCCTCAAAGAAAACCTCCTCGACAAGGTGAATATCCCCACTTCCAACATATATCTCTTCGACATCAACACCTCTATCAACGATGTGCACGCCATGTGCCGCGAATATGAGGCGCAAATCGAATTGTGTGGCGGCATAGACCTCGTGGTGTGCGGCCTCGGAGACACCGGCAGCATCGCCTACAACGAATCGGGCTCGCAGTTGAGCACCCCTTGCCGACTAATGTACCTGAGCAACGACTCTCGTCGTCGCCTCGTTGCCGAACGTGGTAGCGACCTCACCCCGGTTACCGCTTTCACTCTCGGTATCGCCAACATCATAGCCGCTTCGCGCGTGATTTGCGTGGCTTGCGGTGAAAACTTTGCCGACATCGTTGCAAAATCGGTCGAAGGAAAAATGAACGACCTCATCCCGGCTTCGTTCCTGCAAATGCACCGAAATGCCAAATTTGTGGTCGATCTCCCCGCTGCCGAAATGCTCACTCGCATTAGCCACCCATGGAAGGTTACTTCCTGCGAATGGAACGACAAACTCATCCGTCGCGCTATCGTTTGGCTCTGCCAGCAAACCGGCAAACCGATTCTCAAACTCACCAACAAAGACTATAACGACTATGGATTGAGCGAACTCCTCGCTATCTATGGCTCGGCATACAACGTAAATATCAAGATTTTCAACGACCTCCAACACACTATCACCGGATGGCCGGGCGGCAAGCCCAACGCCGACGACACCTATCGTCCCGAACGCGCCAACCCATACCCCAAACGCGTGATTGTGTTCAGCCCCCACCCCGACGACGACGTTATCTCGATGGGCGGCACTCTCAAGAGACTCGTTGACCAGAAACACGATGTGCATGTGGCTTACCAAACTTCGGGCAACATCGCCGTTGGCGACGAAGACACTATGCGCTACATCATGGTGATGGATAAAATCTGCAAGAAATTCGGTTTCGACACCCCGGAATTCCACAAAAACAGCGATGCAGTTCACGCCTACATCGCCAACAAGAATGCCGGAGACATCGATTCTCCCGAAATCAGATATCTCAAGGGTATCATCCGCCAGTGCGAGGCTTCAACTGCCTGCAACTACATCGGAATACCCAAAGACCATGTCCACTTCTGCGCACTTCCATTCTACGAGACCGGCACTATTAAGAAAGGTGACCTCTCGCGCGCCGATGTCGATATCATCAAGCAACTGCTCACCGACGTGAAACCACACCAGATTTTCGTAGCCGGTGACCTCGCCGACCCCCACGGAACTCACCGCGTGTGCACCGACGCTGTGTTTGCAGCAATCGATGAATGTCTCGACGATGAATGGATGAAAGACTGCCGCATCTGGATGTATCGCGGCGCATGGGCAGAATGGGAAATCGACCACATCGAGATGGCTGTGCCCATCAGCCCCGAGGAATTGAGATTCAAACGCAACTCAATCCTCAAGCACCAGTCGCAAATGGAGAACGCTCCATTCCTCGGCGACGACGAACGCCTCTTCTGGCAACGCGCCGAAGAACGCAACCGCGGCACCGCACAACTCTACTCCAACCTCGGTCTTGCTTCCTACGAGGCTATCGAGGCATTTGTGGAATACAAACCGATAAGATAACAAAGGCAACAACAACAACAAATAAGTGAATCATAGGTTAGAAATCCGGTGGCTCGTGAGGGTAGCCGGATTTATTTTTTCAACCCAAACTCTACTTGTACAACCCAAATTCTCTACAATATGAAAGAAGTAATCATCGCAAAAGACGCTCCCGCAGCAATCGGACCATACAGCCACGGAGTTAAGGTGGGCAATCTGCTCTTCCTCTCGGGACAGATTCCCGTGAATCCCGCAACAGGCGAAATGCCGCAAGGAATAAAGGCGCAGACCGAGCAATCGCTCGCCAACGTGAAGGCAATCCTCGCATCGCAAGGCGCCACACTCGACAATGTAGTGAAAACAACCGTTTTCCTTGCCGACATGTCGCTTTTCGGAGAAATGAACGAAGTGTATGCCCGGGAATTTAGCGAGCCGTTTCCGGCACGCTCGGCAGTGGCAGTGAAGCAACTCCCCAAATCGGCATTGGTCGAAATCGAGGTGATTGCAAGCCTCTAAAAATACGCAACGCACTAAAAATCAAAAGGCTGTCTCACGACAGCCTTTTGCGATAAACCTTAAAAATCTAATCCTATGAAAAAACTTGTTCAAAAGTAGTGCTTTGTTACCAAACCTCCAAATATTTCCGTTAAAATGATGTATAAATTAACAAAACGGATGTTAATCCATAATATTCATACCATTTCAACAGACCTCCTTTAAAGGCTTTGTAAAGAATAAACACAAGAAACGCCGGAAAGTTCGCAACGCACCACAAATTTAACACAGATTTCACATCAACCGCCCAATAGTATAATTTTTGTTAATACAATCAATTTTTATCCCCCATTTCTTGTTCAAATAGAATAATAGCAATACCTTTGCATCGGTTTTTCATGGTATTAGATTTTAAGTTAAGAAAGATTGGTTGTCGTGAGACAACTAATTTTTTTTGTTTTACCCCCATCCCCACGAAATATCCCCCGAAAAAAGACCAAGGCGCAGATTGCCGCAGCGCGGCTATCCTGCTCATAACCCGACACTTACGAAGTTGTGCCGGGAGCAACGCCCCACACAAAAGATGCGTGCCAAAGGTACGCCCCTATGCGACAATACACCGGGGAACTGGAAAATGCGTCAACTTCGCAAGTTCCGAGACCGACACACCCACCTCGGGGCAGCGCCGTGGCGACCGACGGGGGCATATAACGGAAAAAGGACGCCTTGAAGCGTCCTTTTTGTAGTCTTACCTGGATTCGAACCAAGACAGGCAGAACCAAAAACTGCAGTGCTACCATTACACCATAAGACTATCCTTATCTCTCGAGACTCATCGTCCCAAAAGCGATGCAAAGGTAGGCGATATTTTTCAATCTTGCAAGTTTTTGAGCATTTTTTTGTCAAAACAGCGCTATTTTCCTCGAAATTCGGCATTTCCACGCCCCGAAACGGCATAAAAATGGCACCGGGCGGAGTGCTCGGTGCCTATTCGGGCGCTGCAATGAGCGATTATTTCACGATGATAAGGTAGTAGTTCTTTTTACCACGCTGTGCGAGGATGTATTTGCCATTGAGGAGGAAGGAGCCGTCGATTTTCATCTGCGGGTCGGCAACTTTCTCTTTGTTGACGCTCACGCCACCACCCTGAGTGAGTTTGCGCATCTCGCCTTTAGAGGCAAAGACGGCTGCGTGCTCGGTGAGGAGGTCAATAAGGGGCACTCCGGCTTCGATTACGCTTGCGGCAACCTCAAATTGGGGCACACCTTCAAACACTGCGAGGAGTGTGTCCTCGTCGATTTTGTGAAGTGTCTCACCGGCATGGTTGCTGAAGAGGATTTGCGAAGCCTCGATAGCTGCGTCGCAATCTTCGGCAGAGTGGACCATTGTGGTGATTTCGCGCGCAAGGCGTTTCTGCAACGGGCGTTTGCCGGGGTCTTGAGCCTGCTCCGCTACGAGAGCTTCGATTTCCTCGCGGCTGAGCGCAGTGAAAATCTTGATATACTTTTCGGCATCGGCATCGCTCACATTGAGCCAGAACTGATAGAATTTGTATGGAGAAGTGCGCTTGGGATCGAGCCACACGTTGCCGCTTTCGGTCTTACCGAATTTGCCGCCGTCAGCCTTGGTGATTAGCGGACAGGTGAGAGCGAATGTATCCACATCGCCGGTAATGCGGCGAATGAGTTCGGTACCGGTGGTGATATTACCCCATTGGTCGCTACCGCCGAGCTGGAGGCGGCAATTTTTGTGCTGATAGAGGTAGAGGAAGTCGTAGCCCTGGAGAAGCTGATAAGAGAATTCGGTGAACGACATTCCCTGCTGATTCTCACCATTGAGGCGCTTCTTCACCGAGTCCTTAGCCATCATATAGTTAACGGTGATGTGCTTACCGATGTCGCGGATAAAGGCGAGGAAGCCGTAATCTTTCATCCAGTCGTAGTTGTTCACGAGTTCGGCACGGTTTTCAGCGTCGCTTTCGAAGTCGAGGAATTTGGAAAGTTGCTTTTTGATAGCCTCCTGATTGTGGCGGAGAGTTTCCTCGTCGATGAGTTTACGCTCTTGCGATTTCATCGAAGGGTCGCCAATCATACCGGTGGCTCCGCCAATCAAGGCGATGGGCTTGTGTCCCGAGCGCTGGAAGTGCTTGAGCATCATCACACCCACGAGGTGTCCGATGTGGAGCGAATCGGCAGTAGGGTCGATGCCAAGATAGGCGGTAGTCATTTCCTTATTTAGTTGTTCCTCTGTTCCCGGCATCATATTGTGAATCATGCCGCGCCATTGAAGTTCTTCTACAAAGTTCATTGATTTACAGTTTAAAAGTTATTGCCGACAAAGATACGAATAATTTACATAACCCCCAAAAATCCCCTCAAAAACCACCACCCGAAACATAGCAAATAAATTCCACGCGAAATCACAAAATACCACAAAAAAGTAGTAACTTTGTGGCAAAAGCAATGAATTAATATAATATTTGAGATATACCATTGAAGAAATATGTCAGATGCCGGAAGGGCAGACTTTCGACTGCAAGAGCATTCACATTGAACCGAAGGCTCTCGCCAATACCATTGTCGCCATGGCAAATGCCGATGGCGGCATGATAGCCATAGGTATATCCGATAAAAGTCGACGCATCGAGGGCATTGACCAAGACAAGACTCACTTGAATGAGCTACTGCGCACACCCTTCGATTTCTGTGTGCCAACTATTTCTGTAACAACCGAATTCCTGCCTTGCCAAGACAGCGAGGGCAATGACAACCATATACTCATCATCCATGTTCCTGCCAGTCCTCGCCTCCATGCCAACCAAGCCGACGAGGTGTTTTGGAGAGTGGGCGACAAATCGCGTAAGCTACCCTTTGAGGAACGTCTGCAACTGATGTATGACAAGGGTGAACGCTATTATGAGGACAGTCCTGCCTACGATGCCACCATTGAGGATATTGATATGGATGCCGTAAAAGCATACATGAAGCGCATTGGTTACGGAAAGTCTCCGATGGAATATCTGCAAGAGAACAAAGGATTCCTGACCTACAAAGGAGATGTGCCACAAGTCAGCACTGCCTGCATATTGCTCTTCGGAAAACGCCCGCAGAACTTCTTTCCCCGTGCTCGTGTCCGTTTCATCAAATACAATGGCACAGAGGAGAAAGTCGGCAGAGAGATGAACGTCATCAAGGATGTCACCTTTGAGGGGCGCATCCTCGACCAAATACAGAAGACCATCGACTACCTCGAAACCCAAGTGAAGGAACATTCCTATTTGGGCGAGGACGGTCTCTTCAAGACCGACAGGGAATATCCCAAGTTCGTGATACAAGAGATGACGGTGAATTCGGTTTGCCACCGCGACTATAGCATCAAAGGAACGGAGATACAGATAAAGATGTTTGACGACCGCCTTGTGTTCGAAACCCCTGGCAAACTGCCAGGTATCGTCCGTGCCGACAATATCCGCCACACCCATTTCTCCCGTAATCCCAAAATAGCCGAGTTCTTGAAAGCCTACGATTATGTAAAGGAGTTCGGTGAAGGTGTTGACCGTATGTGCCGTGAGCTTTCTGCCATTGGCACGAAGGAACCTCAATATCATCTGGTCGCCTTCATTATGAAAGCATCTGTGTGGGCTAATGTATTGGAGGAAGGGCAAGAAAACGAAACTCGCGGGCAAGAAAAGGGCAAGAAAAGGGCAAGTAGCGATCAGATAGAAAGTGGTGCTATCCAGAAAAACCACCCAGAAACTACCCAGAAACTACCCAGAAACTACCCAGAAACTACCCAGAAACAGGATATTGAGATTACACCTGCACAGAAAGGAATTCTCGACTTCCTGCTTCACTATCCATATGCGGGACGTAAAGAAATCTCATCTCACTTGGGCTCATTGTCAGAAGATGGGGTAAAGTACAATCTAAAAGTGCTCCAACAAAAAGGCGTCATAAAACGCATAGGTCCTGCCAAGGGAGGGTACTGGAAAGTGCTCTCAGAGGAGACAAGTGACTAAGACACGTTAATTACTGTTTTGTTTACGCAAAAGTAGTTAAATAGCCCCTTAGCTATCAAAATTGATTCGTATAAAGTAACTATAACTGATGTCCAATAAAAATTGAACCAGTATAAATTCTAATCAAATTATCAATAAAAATGAATCAAAACATAATTCTCTACCTTCTTAAGAAGGTTAAACCAAATGTAGCTATTCCATCTACTTATGGATACATCTATAATGAGAGAATCAAAAACCTTACTCTTTTAGTGAAAGTAAAGGGTTTAAAAGCTAATATGCAAGATGACGAGGCCGCTTTTGACAGTTGGGCTATTGCTCTTAAGTATTACCTAAAAGAATATATAAAGACTGTAACAATAGATTGGGAACGTGATTTCTCCAATGACGTAGATGGGATTCTGCATTATAATAGATTCGTTTATAGACTTGCCAAGTTTGTCCAAACATACTCTTGGGCACGTTCGGCAAAGCCTATACCTGCAATCCCCACAATGCTATATTGTAACATCGGTACAACAGAAGCTGCTGATATAGATAAGTTTTCACCAGGAAAAGAGGGATGGTTTGAGTGTAAGTATGTGATGGATCATTCCAAGGAATATGATGTCATGAGCCATCAGTTCCCGGTAGGAGTTTTCCATGACGAGGTGAGTCGGACTACTCATTATACCACAGGAGGGAAAAGCGCAATTGATATTTGGGCTATAAAAAATGACTGCCTGTCTATTTTTGAATTAAAGAAACCTGACAACTATGGGTTGGGAATAATTTCAGAACTTATGTTTTACACAAACATATTGGACGATATTCTTTCTCATCGCATCATATATGAAGAAAAGAAGGTGAAAAATGCAGTAAAAAATGATATACGTGGATTTCAGAAGTTTTATGAAGTTTATGAAAATGGAACCATAAATAAGATTGAATCCATTTTCCTGGCAGACAAGCTTCATCCTCTCTTATCTAATGAGCTAATAGATTTTATTAATAATTCTCCTCGTTGGAAATATAAAAATATATCTTTTAAACACAAAAGTATATACTAATGAAGATAACAATCCATCGTGGCACTGACCAAATAGGCGGTTGCGTCACAGAGTATGAACATGACGGTTGGAAACTCTTCGTTGATTATGGAGAGCAGCTGCCTGGTTCCCCAAAGTCCACTCCTTTAGAGATTGAGGGCTTGACTAAAGGCGACCTGACAAAGAGTGC
The DNA here is from genome assembly GCA_051878395.1 of Muribaculaceae bacterium. Taxonomy (GTDB): domain Bacteria; phylum Bacteroidota; class Bacteroidia; order Bacteroidales; family Muribaculaceae; genus W0P31-042. The sequence goes on along the minus strand of JBJEKB010000052.1, from coordinate 11,093 downwards.
GCTGCTCATCACTCATTATCATGGTGACCATATAGGTTGCATAGGAGAATTACCCAAGGAACTTCCTTTATATATAGGAAAACTTGGAAGAGATTTACAACTGGCTCTTTCCGAACACCTGTCTTATGTGGATGAGAACCAGAATATGATTATCGAGCGATTGAACACCTCAAGGGAGTTTAGTCCTGGTCAGTTATTTCCTATTGGTCCCTTCAATGTGATGCCCGTTACAATTGACCATTCCGCCTTTGATGCCTATGCGTTCAAGATTGAAGCAGATGGTGTGAGCGTATTCCATACTGGCGATTTCCGTACCCATGGTTTTAGGAGCAAAAAATTGAGGAAAATGCTTGAACAATATGTGGGGAGAGTGAATTATGTTGTTTGCGAGGGCACCAATGTGTCACGTCCTGATTCAACATCATGCTCCGAAGCGGAACTTCAAAAAGCATTTGAAGATGCGCTTACTCAGAAGATAGGGCACATTGTCTATCTTTCGTCAACTAATATCGACCGCTTGTTTTCATTCTATCACGCTACTTTAAGGGCAGGTATGCCGTTCATTGTGGATGCCTATCAGAAGCAGGTGATGGACATCGTGGCAAAAAGCGATTCGCTGTGGAGTAAGTCCAAACTGTATCGATATGGGGAATATGAGCCATTGACTCTCTTCAGAAAAGGCGATGACTTTACCTTTAACGACAAGTTCGTAGAAACAATCAGGAACAAAGGATATGTGCTGATAGCACGTGCTAATCTCAGGTTTGACAAACTTATCCAAGAACTTCCCGGCGAGAAGAAAAAATATCTTTCCATGTGGAATGGGTATCTTGACGAGAGAAAAGATGTCTACAATGCAGCGTTGGCAAAAGCATTGGAGGGAGGTTACGAATATCTGCATACCAGCGGACACTGCGACATGAACAGTATGAACAATCTTTTTCGATTGATTCAGCCTAAGGCCATAATCCCCATCCATACGGACAGCCCCGACAAGTTTGCAGAACTATTCGGTGAGGAATGGCCTGTAATCAGACTCCATGATGGACAGTCTATCATGCCCATATCTTCGTCGATAGCAGATTCATGCAGCTGATGACGAAAAACGGCACAGCTTCGGCTAGCAAGACACTCGTAGTGATAGATGCCGACATCGCCACCGATGACAACCTGGCATTGCTCAAGCAAAAAGGCTACAACTACCTGTGTGTCAGTCGCACAAAACTCACAAACTACACTCTCGCCGAAGACAGCCGCAGCGATGCCCACCTATTTCTCGGTCTGCTCGCCTACGCCGTCGTCAACACCATCCGCCATCAACTCAAGCAAAGCGGCATCAACTGCTACTGGACCGAAATCGTACGACGCATGTCCACACAGAAACTCGTAACTACACAAGGAATCAACCCACTGGGCGAAAAAATAGAACTACGCCAATGCAGCCGACCCACCAAATCCGCCATCGAAATCTACCAAGCCCTCCACTACAAAGAGGCCCCGTTTAAGAAAATAAAAATTTGTAGGACACAGCCTCCCCCGGCCTAACATCTAACCTACTGACTCACAACAAAGCCTCCCCCCTATCGGGGTGAAAGTTGGGTTAGAGATTGGGGGATTGAGGCTTGTGGGGTGGGCAATCTTGGCGTTTTTTGGGGGTGCAATTTTTGCAGTGGGGGCAGGAGGAGCAGTTGCCGCAGTTGGGGCGGCGGGGGGTGGTGAGGTGTTTCACCACTTTGTATATGGCGAAGGCGACGATGATGCCCACCAGGATGTATTGCACTATGTTGTTCATAGCTTGGAGATTATGGGAAGAATGCGTCGGTATTCCTGCTCGAAATTCGGGGTGAAAATGCCGGTGCCGATGCCAGCCTCGATGTCGTCGAGGGCCCAGAATCGTCCTTCATCAACTTCATCGGGTGCCGGGGTGAAATGTGTGGTGGCGGGGTTGACAAAGATGGCGAATGAGTTGACTTGCTCGCGCTCGATGGCGCTTTGGAAAATGTAGGTGAGGAGCGGTGTGGGTGCTTCGACCTCGATGCCGAGTTCCTCACGCGCTTCTCGGCAGAGCGCTACTTCGACAGTCTCGCCGAAATCTACGTGTCCGCCCACCGCGGTGTCCCACTTGCCGGGCTGGATGTCTTTGAGCATCGAGCGGCGCTGCAGATAGAGGGAGCGGCGGTCGAGGGAGAAGACATGGAGGTGGACTACCGGATGGAGAATCATTGAGCCGCTGTGACATTCTGCCCGAGTGGCGCTGCCTGTTACGTTGCCGTTCTCATCGAGAACGGGAAAGAGTTCTTTACGGTCGAGTTTCATTTTTTCTTAATCATTTTGCTAAGTTCGTCGGGGGTCAAGGTGTCGGGATATTGCGAGAATGGGAGCACGAAGGTGCAACCGTTGCGATATTCGCTACAACCGTAGGCGGTTTTTCCCTTGAGGAGATGCCCTTTCTTGCAGAGGGGGCATTTTATTTTGTCGAGCGAGTCGATTACGCGCGGCTTGCGTGGTGCGCGCGGCTTCGCCTCCTTTTTGGGAGCGTCTTTCTCGGGCACTTCGATTGCGATGTTGTGCCGGGTGTTGTCGCTGAGTACACTATTAACAATCGAGGCAATCATTTGTTTCAACTCGTCGATGAAAGTGGCGGCTGAATATTCGTTGCGCTCGATGCGGCGGAGTTTGTTCTCCCACAATCCGGTGAGTTTTGCGCTTTTGAGAAGTTCCTCGTGGATTGTGGCAATGAGTTCGATTCCGGCAGGAGTTGCGACGAGGTTTTTGCGCTCCTTGCGGATGTAACGGCGCTTGAGGAGGGTTTCGATGATGGCGGCGCGCGTCGATGGGCGGCCTATTCCGTTTTCCTTCATCGCTTCGCGAAGTTCTTCATCCTCAACGAGTTTTCCGGCGGTTTCCATTGCGCGGAGGAGTGTACCTTCGGTGTATGGCTTGGGTGGCTGGGTGGCTTTTTTGAGCAGCGATGGCTCGTGCGGACCGGTTTCACCCTTCACAAATTCGGGGAGTGTCTGGGAGTCGTCCGAGGGTTCTTCCTTCTCGGCGGCAGCGGCGGCGTTGTCGCGGGCATACACGTCGCGCCATCCTGTAATCACAATCTGCTTTCCGGTGGCTTTGAACTCCACTTTGTTGACAACGGCGTTGACGGTGGTTTGCGAAAATTCGCAATCGGGATAGAAAGCGGCGATGAAGCGCTTTGCAATCATGTCATAGACGCGTTTCTCGTCGGTAGAGAGCGCGGCGCGGCGCACATCCACGTTGGTGGGGATGATGGCATGGTGGTCGGTAACCTTGCTGTTGTCAAACACCTTTTTGCTCTTGGGGATGCGGGGAGCATCGAGCACAGGCTTGGCGAGCGCGGCATAGGGCACCATGTTGCGCAAAATCTCGGGCACTTTGGGATAGATGTCCTCGCTAAGATAGGTAGTATCGACACGAGGATAGGTGGTTACTTTCTTCTCGTAGAGCGACTGGATGAGGCGCAAAGTTTCTTCGGCAGAGAAGCCGAATTTCTTGTTGCACTCCACCTGGAGGGATGTGAGGTCGAAGAGGCGCGGCGGAGCCTCCCGCCCTTTCTTGGTGGCGATGTCGGTGATTTCGAGGAGAGCGTCTTTGATGTCGTCGAGCGCTTTTTGAGCCTCAACCTCCACCATATAGCGCCCTTTCACCGAGTTGAATACCACTCCGCGGTAGAGGGTTTTGAGTTCCCAATAGTCTTGCGGCACAAAATTCTCGATTTCGGCTTGGCGGTTCACGATAAGCGCGAGCGTTGGGGTTTGCACTCGCCCTATAGAGAGCACGTTGCGGTTTTGAGCATATTTTTGAGTGTAGAGGCGGGTGGCGTTCATGCCGAGAATCCAGTCGCCGATTGCGCGGGAAAGCCCGGCGTGATAGAGCGAGTCGAAATCGGCTGCAGGGCGTAGGGTTTTAAATCCCTCGCGGATACTCTCGTCGGTGAGCGACGAAATCCACAGTCGCTGCACCGGCTTGGAGCAACCGGCTTTCTGCATCACCCATCGCTGGATGAGTTCACCCTCTTGCCCGGCATCACCGCAGTTGATAACGCTGTCGGCATGGGAAATCAAGGTTTCTATCACCTTAAACTGCTTCTTAATCCCGGGGTCGTCGATGAGTTTGATGCCGAAACGGGGCGGTATCATGGGGAGCGACGACAGAGTCCAGTATTTCCATGCGGGGGTGTAGTCTTCCGGCTCCTTGAGAGTGCACAAGTGTCCGAAAGTCCATGTAACGTAATATCCGCTTCCTTCAAAGAAGCCTTCGCGACGAATGTCGGCGCCGAGAATCGCGGCAATGTCTTTTGCCACGCTCGGTTTCTCGGTGATACACACTATCATCGGCTACCTTTTTCGAGTTTTTTGGCTTCGTCCCAGAGAGCGTCCATCTCGGCAAGGGTCATTTCCTTGAGATTTCTGCCTGCTTCCTTGGCTTTAGCCTCCACATAGTTGAAACGAGAGATAAACTTGCGATTGGTGCGGTCGAGGGCGTTGTCGGGATGCACCTTGTAGAGTCGCGCGGCATTCACGATGCTGAAAAGCAGGTCGCCAAACTCTTTTTCAATGTCGGCAACATTCCCTTTTTCGATTTCGGCTTGCACCTCGGCGATTTCCTCTTTCACCTTGTCCCACACTTGGTGCGCGTCATCCCAGTCGAAGCCCACATTGGAGGCTTTTTCCTGGATGCGATATGCCTTGATGAGCGACGGGAGAGCATCGGGCACACCGGCGAGCACGCTTTTGTTGCCTCCTTTCTCCTTGAGCTTGAGTTGCTCCCAGTTTTGCACCACCTCGCCCGAGCCATTCACGGTAACATCGCCAAAGACATGTGGATGGCGGAAGATGAGCTTCTCGCGCAGGGCGTTGCACACATCGGCAATGTCAAACTGCGCTTTCTCATCGGCTATTTTGGCATAAAAGATGATGTGCAGGAGCACGTCGCCAAGTTCTTTTTCGATATTAGTGCTGTCTTCCTTGAGCAGCGCATCGGCGAGTTCAAAAGCCTCCTCGATAGTGTTCGGGCGAAGGCTTTGGTTGGTTTGCTTTGCGTCCCAAGGACATTTCACACGCAATTCGTCGAGCACGTCGAGCAATGCCCCAAACGCCTCGAGTTTTTCTTCTCTATTGTGCGACATTTCTATTGTTTTTTACCTTTTTGAAGAAAATCCATAAATTTATCCACACTCTCCTCGTAGTAGCACGGACCGCTGAGGAGCTTGCCCGAAGCATCGATAACCACGTTGTATGGCTGCGAATTGGCTACAAATTTGTGTCGCTGGAGGTAACTCCATTTCTCGCCATAGTTGGAGAGTGTAATCTGCTTGCCGTTGTCGGTTACCTTTTCCTTGGCGGGAAGCTGGGTGCGGTCATCGACCATGAGGTGTATCATCACAAAATTTTCGGCAATCTCGGTGCGCACGCGTTCGTTGTCAAACACCGCGCCTTCCATCTTGCGACAATTCACACATCCGTAACCCGAGAATACGAGCAACACGTTTTTATCGTTTTTGAGAGCATATTCCATCCCTTCGTCATAGTCGGTGAACTGCACCTGCCCTCCCTCGTCATAGAGGTTGAAATCCTGGGTGTAGAGCGGCGGCACAAATGCGCTCACACTCTTGAGCGGCGCGCCCCAAAGTCCGGGGAGGAGATACACGGCAAATGCCAGGGAGAAAAGCGCGAGGAAGAAGCGTGTAACACCGATGCTCTCGGTCTTGCTGTCGTGCGGGAAACGCAACTTGCCGAGCAAATATATGCCGAGAAGCGCAAATATCACTATCCACAACGCCACAAACACCTCGCGGTCGAGGATTCCCCATCCGTAGGCAAGGTCGGCAACCGAGAGGAATTTAAGCGAAAGGGCAAGCTCGATAAATCCGAGCACCACCTTCACCGAGTTGAGCCATCCGCCAGATTTCGGCATACTTTTAAGTCCCGATGGGAATATTGCGAACAGCACAAACGGAATCGCCAATCCGGCGGCAAAACCAAACATCCCCACTGCGGGACCCACGATATTGCCCACGTTGGCAGCCTCGACAAGCAGTGTGCCGATGATGGGACCGGTGCATGAGAAGCTCACCAGGGTAAGAGTGAATGCCATGAGGAATATGCTGATGATGCCTGTGGTGCGGTTTGCGCGGCTGTCCATCTTGTTTGCCCACGATGAAGGCAATTCAATCTCAAACGCTCCGAAGAAGGAGATGGCAAACACCACAAGAAGCGCAAAGAATGCGAGGTTGAACACCGCATTGGTGCTCATGGCATTGAGTGCCCCGGCGCCAAAGACGAGAGTGATTATCAATCCCAGAAGCAGATATATCACAATTATCGAAACGCCATAGATGATGGCATCGGCAATCGAACGCTTGCGGTTGTCGCTCCTTTTGAGGAAGAAACTCACTGTGAGCGGAATCATCGACCAGATGCACGGAGTGAGAATGGCAATGAGTCCGCCGATAAACCCTAATAGCAAAATGTACCACAACGATTTGTCGGCAATCGACACCCCTTCCTTGTCGAGCACCTCGGCATCGAAAGTAACCGGAGCCCAAGTGTCGGCAGCAGCCTTCGCCGGCTTCAAAGCCGCAATTGCACCGCCCGCTTCTTCTGCCACAGTGTCGTCTTGCGATTTCACCGCACCTTTTTCTTCAAACGAGAACGGCTCCTTCTGTGGCGACAGGCACGACCTGCCATCACATGCCATATATGAGATATTTCCGGCGATGAGATAGCTCGGCGATGTTATTTTCAACTTTTGCGATAACGACACCGCCTTCTCCCACCAACCGAGTTTGATGTGGAAAATCATATCGACATCGACTTTCGGCTCCACCGACGGCACGATGTCGCCCACAAGTTCGGCACCCTTAAGGTCCCATTCAATCGAGGTGGGGAGCGGACCACCATCGGGCAATTTGGTAGAGTATAAGTGCCACCCGTTGTCGATAGTGGCAGAGAAAGTAACCACAGCCTCGTTGTCGCCGGTCATCTTCAGGCTATGTTGCCACTTCACCGGCTCCTTGATTTGAGCCGAAAGCGATGCGCAAAGCACCGACATCACAGCCAAAAGCACAAGTCTAATTCTGTTCATATTCTATTTCTTTAGCAAATGGGGCGCAAGCCCGGTTTTAAAGTGCAAAGTTAGCAAAAAACATCGAAATTCCCCCACCCCGGTCTCAAAAGAAATGTTATCGCCCCAAAAGGTCATTACAAAAGAAGAGATAGGGGGAAAAGTGGGTTAAAATTGGTGAAAACGCAGAAAACGGGACGAAACGCAGTTTTGCGGCATCTGCGCATTGTAATTTTGCAGTGTGGAAGCAAATATGCGGGGATTTTGGTGGAATATTGTTGTAAAATGTGAAAATTGCTGATTTTCAGCAACAAAAAACTATTAATTGATATATTTTGCGTAACTTTGCAAACAAATTCAAACATTTTACATTAATCCAAATTAAAAATGAACAGATTTACAAGTTTTATCTCTTTATTTTTGTGTCTTGTAGTGGGGGTGTCTTCGATGGTTGCCGCTCCTCTTTCAAGAAGCAAAATGGAGACTCTCAAAGGTGGTTCCGACCATCCTTTCTGCGCCTTGACACACGGCAATGCCTTTGAAAAGGCTCAATTTATGGCTCCTGTGTTGAAAGCATCTCCGGCTGCAAGCAACGAGGCTCCCGACCTCTCTATCTCGGGCGCTAACGGCTGGGGTACTCTCGTAGGTCCCGACGGTAAAGACTGGTTCTTCACCCAGACTTTTACTATGAGCACCACCAACAAATATTATTATGGTGGCTCAACTATCACAATTTACAACGCCACCTATGAGAAGGTGGGAGAAATCAATGTGGTGATTCCCGAATCTGAAAGCGTTAACCAGATTCAGCCTTTCGGCACCATCACTAAATCGTTCTTCGAGCGCAACACCAACACTTTCGAGGTGCTTGTGTATATCCACAAGATTCTCTCTCCGGGTGTTGACAGTGCCGACATTGCCGTGTATGACAACAACGGCAGCAACGTAATCACCTACACCGGCGCATCGGGCGCACTCATGGTGAGCGAGGGCGATAACGACTGGACAAGAAAAGAGCGTCTCGTGCTCTCCTACAACGAGAGAGTTACCGAAAATGAGGAGACCAAGGAGATTGTGCGCTTCGATGTGATGCGCAAAGCCACTTGGGGCGACAGCGGCACAAGCCCTGTTGTTGAGCACACTTTCACTATCGACTATAACACCATCCACTATACCGATGGCTCGACTTTCGACGCTCGCTATATCGATGGAAGTTTCTACTACATTCTCTCTCACTACGAAAAACCTTTCGTGGAGAGTTACGACTACAACACCGGCAGCATGACTTTCACTGCCGACAACAACTTCATCACCGAAGTGTATGACCAATCTTTCGAAATGCTCACTCAGGTGAAGGTGCCCATCGTTCAAGAAGGATTTATGCCTTCGATGCATGGCTTCAACTTGTTTACCGACTACGACATTTCCAAAGGTCTTTTCACCGGCGACGACCAAATCAACTTGGTTATCACTCACTACGATTATGATGTAGCCACCGACTCCTACACCTACGCTTTTGAGGTGTATGACCAGGAAGGCAAATCGGTTAAGACTATCTTCCGCGGTGCCGCAGGCTGGCAAGCTCTCTCTCACATCGATGGTGTGAGCGATATGATTGCTTTCCTTGTTTCGGAAGATGGCTCGCAAGCCTACAAAGTGGTTACTATCCCCGACTGCGAATTGTCGGTTACTCTCCCTGCGATTCTCGATGGCAAACGCATTTCAACCAACTTCGACCGCATCGCTGTGGGCAATAGCTTCAAATATCTCATCGGCATCGGTGAGGGTGGCAGCGATGAAGAAGGCAATGTAATTGGCTCGGTGGCTTGGTATAACCCCGACCTCACTCTCGACCGTTATGTCGAGTTCAATATCGGAAAATATGGCGAGTTGTTCAACCCCATTATCTACAATGACTATGTGAAGCCCTACCTCTTCGACACCGACGACGAATTTGAATACATCTTCATCGAGAAGATTCGTCGTGCCGACGGATCGGGCAAGGTTGACAACATCCTTTGCATCGGCAACGAAGATGGCTCTATCATTCGCCAATTCATGGGCGACGCCACTAACGGTGCCTACTCCAATGGCTCTATCCTCAACGGCAACACTACCACTCCAACACTCTTTGTAGTGTATCAAAACACTACAACCGATGAATTTAAGGTTGACTTCTACGACCTTCCGTTCGAGAAATTTGCCGGTGGTGAAGGTACAAAGGAAAATCCTTATCACATCGCCTCTGTGGGCGACTTTATGCAGATTGAAAACAATCCCAAGGCATATTATGTGCTCGACAAAGACCTCGATTTCAGTGGTGTGAGCAACTGGCTCCCAGTTACCCTCGAAGGCGGTTTCGACGGCGGCAACCACGCTATCACAGGTTTGAATATCACAGATGGCGGCACAAGCGATTGCGGCTTGTTCGGCACTGTAACCGGCTCGGAAACCAACCAAGCCTACCTCAAAAACCTCTTAATCATTAAGCCGCAAATCTCCGGTAACGACGAAAACACATCTCTCGGCACACTTGCCGGCGCGGTTGTTGCCACCGACATCGAGAATGTGCATGTGTATAGCCCTCGTCTCAATTGGGATTCGGATTATGCATCATCGATTGGCGGTATCGTAGGCTCGGCATCCTATAAATCCACTATCACCGACTGTACAGCCGACGATGTAGTGTCAACAAGCACCAACGCTTCGCAAGTGGGCGGTATCGCCGGTTCGCTCGGCAACGCTTCTCACATTAAAAATTGCGTGGCTTCTATCAAGGCAAACGGACGCAGTGTAATTGGTGGTATCACCGGTGAAGCCGGTGGCTACAGCAGCGAAGGCTCTATCGTCAACTGCCACGCAACTGTCGATATCAATGGTGGTAACACCCTCGGCGGTATCACCGGTTCGTCGGGCAGAATCCTCATCGAGAATTGCTATGCCAAAGGTAATATCGTTGCAACTTGCCCCGAATACAACGACCGCACCACCCCGGTTTATAGCGTGGGCGGCATCATCGGCACCATCTCTACCGATTGGAGCAGTTCAAGCACCAAGGTGGTGAAAAGCTGTGTGGCTGCTTTGACTTCAATCAGTGTCAATGACCCCGAAAACACCACCGGCACCTACTTGTCTTTGAACCGAATCATCGGCTCGGTGGTTGACGACCTCGGAATGGGTATGACCGAAAAAGGTATCGCAAATTGCTATGCAACCAAAGAGATGACAATCAATGGCGAAACTGTTACGAGCGACAATGCCGAATCTCCCGCAGGAGCAAATATCAGTTTCGAAAGCTCCGACCCCTACTACACATTCTTCTCGGGTATCGGTTACGCCTACGGTGATAATGCCGCTGCTCCTTGGGTTGGAAAAGATTACCCGACTCTCTATTTCGAGAATGTGAAATATATGGCATTCGACAACGAAACAGTTGAAATTGAGCCCAACGCATATTTCACAGTAAATCTCGGTGTGTATAGCAGCAAGGCTTCGGAAGTGAGTGTTGAATCAAGCAACTATGAAATAGTTGACTTCACAATTACAAAAGATAACAACATCTACATTGTAGAAATCCAAGGCAAAGCAAAAGGTCATGCAACTATCACTGCAACCGACAAGGGAACAGGCATGACTGCCACATGTGTAGTGTATGTTGGCGAACCTGCAGGCGTTGACGACATCGACACTGACAATACCACAATCGCCATCAGCGGCAACGTGATTACTGCCAATGGCGCAAGCCAAATCAAGGTGTACAACTTGGCTGGTGTATGCGTGGCAGAATCGGCTACTTCATCGCTCGAAGTTGCCAACATCGCCGGCGGCATCTACATCGCTGTTGCAACCGATGAAATCGGCAACCATTCGACTCTCAAGTTTGTGAAAAAATAATCGCTCCCTATAGCGCAATAAACGAGGAGGATGCCGGCGGCACCCTCCTCATTTTTTCCTGACTTTGACACCGATTCTTGATGCGCATCGCTTTATGGCTGACTATC
>JBJEKB010000051.1:0-5037 GCA_051878395.1 Muribaculaceae bacterium | reverse complement strand
AAAGCCATCGGTCATGCCAAATCCCACAACCATTGGTGGCGAATAGGCAAATACATTTGCATTTTTAATGTGGGCGGTGCGTCGGTAAACCTCCCCTATCACAGCATCGACATTGTCATTTTCCCCTTTGCGCTCATCCCATGGCTTCAGCCTCACAATTAGAAGTCCCGCAGATGAACTTTTGCCCGACAACACACCAAAACCGGGATTCTTGGCATAACTTTGAATTTGAGGAATGTCTTTTATTGCATTCTCCACTTCATTCATTATCGCTTTAGTTTGATGCAATGAGTTGCCCGGGGCTGTGGATACATTCACGAAAAACATCCCTTGGTCCTCATTCGGCACAAGACCTGTTTTTGTGTTCATCATTGAAAACACAAGCAGAACAAGAGACACGACCAATAGAGCACACGCAATAATTTTATGATTCAACAACACCTTCACACCATTCCCATAGTGCTTGGTCATGGCAATGAGTGCAGTATTGAATGCAGATTGAAACCGAGCCACAAAAGACCCGTTTCCTTTGCAATTTCCGGTTGGCTTAAGCATCAATGCGCATAGCGCCGGGCTGAGAGTGAGCGCATTAAGAGCTGAGATACCCACGGCAACAGCCATAGTAATACCAAATTGTTGGAAAAACTTACCCGATGTTCCACCAATAAATGTTACCGGTATAAACACTGCCATAAACACGAGTGTACTCACAAGAATTGCCGTGGTTATGCCACTCATGCCATCTACGGTCGCTTTATATGCACTTTTATATCCGGCATCGAAACGTGTCTGTACTGCCTCTACTACTATTATGGCATTGTCAACTACCGTGCCTATCGAAAGTACCAATGCAAACAGTGTGAGCAAATTGATGCTGAATCCCACCAATGCAAGCACGAAAAACGTACCAATCATCGACACTATCATACTGATAGTGGGAATGAGTGTCATTCTTCCATTCTGCAAGAATACATACACAACCAAAATAACGAGCAACATCGCCTCAAACAAGGTTTTGAGGACATTGTTTATCGATGCGTCAAGGAAGTCTTTTACATTTTGGGTAATACTAATTTTCACGCCCGGAGGAAGACTGCCTTCCAAATCTTCAAACAATTCTTCCACCTCGGATACTATTTCGCTTGCATTTGAGCCTGCCACTTGAGTTATCATACATGTGGTGCCGGGATGACCATTGGCTTCACCGTTCATAGAATAGTCTTGTGAGCCGAGTGCTATTTCCGCTACATCCTTCAATCTTAGCACCTCACCATCGGGTAATGCCCTCAACACTATTTCGCCAAACTCCTCAGGTGTCTCGTATCGTCCGCGATATTTCATCACATATTGGAAGGAATTATCTGAATTTTCACCGATATTACCTGTTGGTGATTCAAGATTCTGCCTGCTTATTGCCGACGAGATATCATCGGGCACGAGATTATACTGTGCCATTTTTTCGGGATTTAACCACACCCGTATGGCATAGTCCGACCCAATAACGTTCACACCTCCCACACCCTTGATGCGAAGAATGCGAGGCACCACATTTATATTAAGATAATTGCTCAAGAAAAGGTCGTCAAAACGGTCATCGCTACTATACAAGTTGAAAATCATCACTTGGCTACTTTGTTGTTTGCTCACCTTAACTCCACTTTTCGTTACATCGGCGGGTAATTGACCATTAGCTTCCGAAACACGATTTTGAACATTTACGGTAGCCATGTCGGCATCTGTCCCCTGTTCAAAATACACTTTTATTGTTGCATTTCCATTATTATCGGCTTCGGATGTCATATATAACATATTTTCGACACCATTTATCTTCTCCTCAAGCGGTATAATGACACTTTTCTGCACCGTTTGGGCATTTGCACCTGTGTATGAGGCCTCTACTTGAACCGTTGGTGTGGATATGTCGGGATACTGCTCTACCGGCAAGGAACTAATGCCCAAGAATCCGAGCAGTACGATGACTATTGATATTACCGCCGACAATATAGGACGGGAAATAAATGTTTTTATGTTCATGCCTATTCCTCCTTTTTGTTTTTGGGAATTATACTACTTCCATTTTTAATCAAGCCAACACCCTCGGAGACTATAACATCCCCCTCTGCAAGACCCGATGTAACTACAAATATTTTCCCATCATTAACCGGATAAACAGTAATTTCTGAGGATTCCGCTTTACCGTCTATCAATTTATACACAAATCTCCGGTCTTGCAATTCAAATGTCGCCGACTGTGGTATAACTATCACATTTTTCATCTCAAATGGCATAATCACACTACCGGAACCGCCACTCAACAACATCCCCTCTTTGTTAGGGAATACCGAACGAACGCTAAGGCTTCCTGTTGTTTTGTCCAAAACGCCACTTATCGCTTCCACCCTTCCTTTCTGTGAATATAGCTCTCCGGTGCTCAATTTAAGGCTTAATTCGGGCATAGACGATACAGCGCTCGAAAGTGAGCCACTTTTCTCGATGAGAGAAAGCACCCGGTTTTCCGACAATGAGAAATAAACATACATATCAGAATTGTCGGATACGCTCGTGAGTGGTGTCGTAATTGACGGACCGACTAACGCACCGACACGATAAGGGAGAGTTCCAACCACACCCGAGACAGGGCTTTTCACCACCGTGTAGGATAGGTCGTTCTCTGCATTGACTCGCGCTGCCTCGGCTTGTGCAAGTTGAGCCTCGGCTTTCTTTAGCGAGTTTTGTGCCGTTTTAAGGTCGTATTCCGACACCACATTCTCGTGATACAGAGCCTGCTTGCTTTCGACAACGAGCATAGCGGTTTCGACCTCTGCCGACGCGGCATTAACATTGGCAACAGCGTTGTTGAGTGCAGCCAAATAAGGCACTTGGTCGATTGTAAACAATGCCTCTCCTTTCGACACTCTGTCTCCCTCTTTCACATGAATCTGTGTGATTAGTCCCGAGATTTGCGGCCTTATTTCCACATCCTGTTTCCCTTTTATCGAGGCAGAATATGCACTGTTAAGTGTCTTGTCCGATTTCTTTATTTCCAATACTTCATATTCCGTTGCATTGGTTCCTGCCATTCCTGTATCCGAACTATTACACGAAATTGTAAATAATGACAGACTACAAGTGATAATGGCACCACATCTACTAAAAGCATTTCTTTTCATTTTCTTCTATTTTACATTTTGCTCGGCAAAAATACCATTATTAAAAGTGGGTATATTATACCATTTTAGGGAGGAATTATACAGTTTAGGAGGTATGTAGGAAATTAACCTATATTCACGCTTGAGAAAACAAAATAAATGATTATTTTTGCCCCAAACTATACAATGATATGGAGGATAAAATCTTAGATATCAGCATTGGAAATCTTAAGCAAATCGAAGGCAAGCCTGTCAGGGTGTATAACTACGAGGATAAACTGGGGATTATTGTATTGCAAGGCGAGCAACTGAATTGGGGTGGAATACCCGATGTAAGCATTCCTTTAACACTCGACTCATTCAATATCATAATTACAACCACCGGAAGTGCGTGCCTCGAGGTAGATTACAACACGTATTCTTTGGAGGCAAACACAATTATGAACTTAATCGGCTTTAAGACACTGCGCAATTGTGTGTTTTCCAATGATTATCACGGTTATCACATTATGGTAGAGAAGAGTTTCTATGATGATGTGTTCAAAGAAGGAAAGCATTTCACCCCTGAGACTGCGATGCTGAAAACTCGATTCCCTTATGACAAAATAAGTAACGAAGATTGTGTGCTGCTCAAATCGTGTATTGAAAATCTCATCCAAGCCATCGGGCGCAAAGAGCATATCTGGTATCGACGCATTGTTGAAAACGAATTGCGGCGGTTTTTCATGGAAATCGGAGATATTATCATTCGCAAAAATCTCACTACCGACAAATCCAATCTTCCCGACTATGATATTTTGTTTTATCACTTTATGCGACTGGTAAGAGACTACTCGGGGCAGAAAAAGAGTGTTGGATTTTATGCCGAAAAGCTATGCCTCTCACCCGACTATCTTTCAAAGGCAATTAAAGAATATTCAGCTCATAACGTAACCTATTGGATAAACGATGTGCTTATACAAAATGCCAAAAACCTGCTCCTGAATCGCAATATTACCCTCCAGGAGATAGCGGACAGGCTGAATCTTGCCGACCAATCGTCATTCGGACGCTTTTTCAAGAATAACACAGGGCAATCGCCGGGAGAATACCGGAAAAAGTTTCGATAACAACGAAGCCGCCCGGGATTGTGGTTCCGGGCGGCTGTTTCGGTCAAATATGCGCATTCAACCTTAAAGTATGTGTTTATTTAGGGTGCATTAGTTAAGTGTGAAGGTAGCTGTCTGTACATTCTTGCTGTCTCCACCCACCATTACCTGGAATTCTCCGGGTTCGCACACATGCTTCAACTCGGCATTGTAGAATTTGAGGAGTTCGGGTGTGATTTCAAATTGTACATTGCGGCTTTCGCCTGCCTTGAGGCTGATTCGCTCAAAGCCCTTGAGTTCTTTAACCGGACGTGAGATGCTTCCCACCATGTCGCGGATATAGAGTTGAACCACTTCGGTAGCATCATATTTGCCACTGTTGGTAACTGTTACACTTGCTGTAATCTTGCCGTTTTGGTCCATCGATGTGGCATCAAGAGCGAGTTCGCCATAAGTGAATGTTGTGTAAGACAATCCGTATCCAAATGGATAGAGGGGGTCATTGTCAACATCGAGATAGTTGCTGCGGAACTTGGTAAACCATTTTTCGGCAGGACGGCCGGTATTGAGATGGTTGTAATAAAGTGGCAACTGACCAACTGCTTTCGGGAAGGAAGTAGTGAGTTTGCCCGAAGGACATTTGTCGCCAAATACTACATCGCAGATTGCATCGGCTGCTTCCGAGCCGCCAAACCACACTTGGAGAATTGCAGGGAGATTTTCGTTTTCCCAGTTCATCACTGTTCCACGACCGGCGAAGTTGAGCATTACGATAGGTTTGCCTGTTTTCTTCAACGCTT
>JBJEKB010000050.1:0-5044 GCA_051878395.1 Muribaculaceae bacterium | reverse complement strand
TATAGAGCATGTGGGTTATCGGCACGATGTTGAGCGAGGAAGATGCGCCGGGAGCCACAAACTCGTTGAGGCATGTTGTTATTACATTTTGGGCATACACGGCACGCGTCGATGCCTGATTGGGCTCGGAGCCATCGATGACAAGTTGCACCGAAGCACTCGATGAATGAGTGATTTCGCGGGCGAAATTCTCGCTGAAACACACCACAAGGTCGATTTTGTCTTCCCTGAAAAGCGCGTCGGCACAAGAAATGTCGTCGATTTCGCCCACAACGGTGAAATAGGCGTTTTCGTCAAATCGCTGGCACACGCGCTTGGTAATCTCATCTTTTGAGTGGTCGAGAATGGCGACACGCGAGTTTTTCACCTCATTGGTAATGGCGTAGCCAAAGAGGATTATCATCACAATGGGCATCACAAGAAGGATGAGCATCGTGCGTCGGTCGCGCAGAATGTGCCTGAATTCTTTTATTACAAACACTATAAATTGTTTCATTGCCTTAAGTTTTTATGTGCGTTTTGCCTTGCGAGCAAGTTGCAGGAACACTTCGTACATCGAAGATACACCAAACTGTTGTTTGAGCATCGATGGGGTGTCAAGCGCCTCAATCTTCCCATCGACCATAATCGACACTCGGTCGCAATATTCCGCCTCATCCATGTAGTGTGTGGTTACAAACACAGTGATTCCACGGTCGGCGGCGCGGTAAATCATCTCCCAGAACTGCCGGCGGGTGATGGGATCTACACCTCCGGTAGGCTCATCAAGAAACACTATCTTTGGATTGTGGAAAATGCTTAGCGAGAATGCAAGTTTCTGCTTCCAGCCGAGGGGGAGCGACTTCACCATAGTGTTTCGCTCGCTGAGAAATCCGAGTTCGGTTAGCAACGCCTCTGCCCTCGCCTTAATTTCGGCGGTTTTCAAGCCATAGATTCCTCCAAATAGGCGCAAGTTTTCATATACCGTGAGGTCGTCGTAAAGCGAAAATTTCTGGCTCATATAGCCAATGTTTTTCTTCACCGACTCGCTGTCGCGATACACATCATATCCTGCCACTGTGGCACGACCTTCCGATGGGCGGCTAAGTCCGCATAGCATACGCATGGCTGTGGTTTTTCCGGCGCCGTTGGCACCGAGAAACCCGAATATTTCCCCCTCGCGCACTTTGAAAGTGATGTGGTCGGTGGCGACAAAGGAGCCGAATCGCTTTGTGAGATTTTCCGCTTCTATTACATATTTTTCGTTCATAATCACCTATCCATCAATATCATAAAACAATCCTCTATCGAAGGCACCGTCTCGGCAACCGACACATTACTGTGCCCCAGCCGGCGAAGGAAGGCATCGAGGTCGGCAGTTGATGCGCCTTCACGTGGAACCACATGGAATGTCTCGCCAAAGGAGAATGCCGAATCGACAATCGGAGTCGAGCGCAAATCGTCGAGCAATCGGTGCATGTTGTCGCAACTCACCGCCCAAAGCGGATGCTCGTAGGCATCCACTACCCCTTGCGGAGTGTCCTCCATAAGGAATGAGCCATTCTGGATAAGGGAAATCTTGTCGCACTGCACCGCTTCGTCCATATATGGTGTGGAAACCAGCATTGTGATGCCGTATTCCGCTCTTAGTTTGCCGAGCATCTCCCAAAATTCTTTACGCGACACCGGATCAACTCCTGTTGTCGGTTCATCGAGAAACAGCACCCGCGGAGCATGAATCAAGGCGCAAGACAATGCGAGTTTCTGCTTCATTCCGCCCGACAGTTTTCCCGCCTTGCGGTCCTTGAATGGCTCTATCTGCTTGTAGATATCCTCAACGAGGTGATAATTCTCCTTGATTGTCGTTCCGAAGATTGAGGCAAAAAACTCGAGGTTTTCCTGCACGGTGAGGTCCTGATATAGCGAGAATCGCCCCGGCATGTAGCCGATTCTCCTCCTTATCTTCTTGTAGTCTGCCACAACATCCAAGCCATCTACCATCGCCGTGCCGGAATCGGCAAGCAACAAGGTTGCGAGGATACGAAAGAGTGTGGTCTTTCCGGCGCCATCGGGCCCGATAAGTCCATAAATCGCACCTTCATCGACATCGAAGGAGATGCCATTGAGTGCTACCACATTCTTGTATCGCTTAAGCAGGTTATGAACAGAAATTACAGGCATAACATTTCAGATTATTAGAACCTAATATCTCCATACATGCCGCGCTTGATGTATCCGTCGTTTTCGACATCGATTTTCACCGCATACACCAGGTTGGCGCGTTCTTCGCGGGTTTGAATTGTTTTGGGCGTAAATTCAGCCTTATCAGAAATCCACGAAACTACACCGGCATATTCGCGACGGCTGTCAATACCCATATCGGCATACACTTTCACGGTTTGTCCCACTTTGAGCATGGTGAGTTGGTCGGCGGTGATGTAAGCGCGCAAACGCATCTTGGCGAGATTGCCCACCTTGAAGATTGCGCGTCCCGGAACGGCATATTCGCCGGGTTCGGCATATTTTGCGAGAATAGTACCCTCGATTGGCGAAGAGATAATGGAATTTCCTATCTGGTCGGCGGTTTGGGCTCGCTGCGCCGCTATGCTCGCGCTCTGCGAGGCGAGGCTGCTGTTGTTGCTGTTGATTTGTTCGAGCGTGGCTGCAAGTTGGCGCTGCAACACTTGAATCTGGTAGTCGATGTCATCCACCTGTTTCTGTGTTGCGGCATTGGCGGCAAGGAGTTCGGTGTATCGCTCCTTTTCTCGATTGAGATTCTCGATCTGGCGACGTATCGATGCCACTTGTCGCTCGGCATCAAGGCGTTTGGTGTCGGTAGCGACAACCGAGGCTGCGAGTTGCCGGTCTTTAAGCGAGAGTTGAACGGTGTCGATAAGTCCGAGGGGACACCCCTGCTTCACATCCATCCCCTCCTCAATATTGAGCGAGATTATCTCCCCTGTAGCCTTTGCCGACACTATCACTTCGGTGGTTTCAAACACTCCCGAGGCATCGTATTCTCCATCTTTGCTTCCGCACGATGCAAGCATGGCAAGCGCTACGGCTGTTAATGTCAATCTTGTATTCATATTTTTATTGATTTAATGTTGTTCTTAAACTTGATATACTTCTTAGCATCTCCACTTCGTGAATACTACGGTTGATGCGCGCGTTGTTCTCGCGGTTGATGTCGCGGAGCAAATCGTTCACATCTATCACCCCATTGGAGAGTTTTGCCTCCGATGCCGTGCGCACCGAGGTGAGGAGGGCGATAATCTCGTCGTCTTGGCTCAACATGCGGCTGTAGCGGTCGATATCGCCGCGGTTCTGCACTGTGGAAAGCGAGTTGTTGAAAAGGAACACCTCTCGCTCGCTCTCTATCTCGCCAAGGGTGAGCGACAGTTTGCGTCGCTCGTTTTTGTGGGTGTATAGATTCCCGATATTCCAACTCAGTTTCACTCCCACTACGCCATAGAGCGACCACTCATGCTTCATCATATCGTGAAACATGTCATATCCGGGATAGCCATAGTTGCCTTGGGCAAATAGTCGGAGGCTCGGACGGATGCCGGCGTCGATGCGCGACATTCCTGCGCGGGCAAGGGCGGCACGGGCATCGAAAAGACGCAGTTCGGGGCGATTGGACTCGTCGCTGTCGGGCACAAGTTCTTGCGGTTTTTCAAGCGGTGTCTCGATTTTGGCTCCGATGAAAATCTCGAGCATCGACAGATAACTCTTGCGAGTGGCGTCGAGCCCGATTCGTTGCTGCACGGCGTTGAGATATTCGGCTCCCACGGCATCTACATCGCTTTGTGTGGCTGTTCCCGAGGCGAGCATAGCCTCAAGTTTGCGTTTGTTGTCGGCGAGCAGCAGTTGCAGATTGTCATTCAAGCCGATTTGCTCATCGAGAAGCAAAACTCCGAAGAAGAGATTATCGACACGCTCCCTGATTGCATAGATATCGACATCCACACGCCCTATATTCACATCGGCCTCGGCTCGAGCCACCTCTTTCTGCGCTCCGATTGCGCCGCCATCGTAAATCACCTGGCTAAGGTCGATGCCTATGCGATACTGGTCGCGCTTGAGTCCATCCATGCTATATCCGGTTGATGTCATAAGCGTTTTCAGAGCATCGGGGAGTTCCGACACATCGCTCTGATAAGTAGCCTGGGCGTTCAACGACAACTGCGGCAGATAGCCTTTGTTGAGGTTGCTCAAATTGTAGGATGTGGTGGCGTTTATCAAGTCATATTTCTTGAGCAGCGGATAGTTGTCGCGCGCCATCTGCCGGCATTGCTCAAGGGTGAGTTGAGATGATGCCGAGAGAAACGACATCATCACCACCATTGCCATTAAAGTCCTTAATTTTTTCATTTTATTACTTGTTTAAATTTTTCCTGTTTTGACAACGCAAAATTACTCTCTCATCGGTCTTTCTACAAGGGAATATATAGACAAAAATTGAGCAAAATCCAACATTTTACATTGTTTTACCAATTATTATGGGCAAAATTCAAATAATCTCTCTAAATTTACACTATGAAAGAAGAAATTACCATAGACAAACTCAAATTTGCCGGCATAATAATTTGCACCTCGGGCAGTCGCGATGTACTCATCAACGGCAATCTTTACCGGCAGCAGCGTGGGATGTTGTGCGTAGTTTCTCCTATTATTACTATATGCGAGATTAAACGCGATGAAAACTACTCCGAGCGATGCGTTATCGCAGAAGTGGAATTGCTATACAATATTATAAAGCAGAATTTCGATATAATCCTCGGGTTGCGCATCATCAATAAGCCCATCTTGGAACTCACCGAGCCGCAAATAGCTTGGCTTCTCAATCGATTCGATGAAATCGAGGAACGGAATAGACTGGTTGCGGAAACCAAGATAGACACCGAGAGGAAGCTATTGAAACACATGTCGCGACTTCTGTTCCAAGACACAATGCTCTCGATTATCCACCTGTTTTTCCTAAATTGCGAGGTGAAACCGGTATCGGTGGAGCGCAACGAGGCTATTGCTTTCCGATTTATCTTCTCGCTCCACCAGCACT
>JBJEKB010000049.1:0-5046 GCA_051878395.1 Muribaculaceae bacterium | reverse complement strand
CGGGCATATTAACCTTGGTAAGGTTATAGTGCGATGCATCGAAGGCATCCTCGCTTTCCACTGTGGGGGGATCGTACAATGAAGAATTGAAATTGAGCGATTCCAATGCTGTGCAGCCGGTGAACGCCAGCGAGCCTATTGTTGATGCAAAAGAAGTTTGAGATGAAGTATTGAAATTGACCGATGTCAATGCCGTGCAGTCTTTGAACGCCTCGGTGCCAATAGATGTGAGGTCGGTGAAATCCAAACTTGTCAACCCTGTGCAACCGCTGAAAGTTGCTTTGCCAATGGAGGTAACATTCGTGAAATCGAAACTCTTCAAGGATGTACACCCTCGGAAAGCGGTCTCGTTAATTAAATACTCCGTCTGCGGGAGAGATAGTGTTGTGAGTTTTTCGCAGCCATCGAAGCAGGAGTAGCCGATTTTTGATATCTCTGGGGTACATTCAGAAGTAACGCTTACGAGACTTTTACAATCTGTGAAGACACTGTCCATATCGTTGTCCTGACCATTGCCCTTGAGGCGATAGAACTTTACAGTTTGTAAGTTGGAGCAACGTTTAAAAATATCAGGGTTCATTACTGTATAGTCTTCGCCGGAGCCGGTAAAAGTAACGGTTTCGAGAGCAGTGCACTCTTGGAATGTATAAAGTCCGGTGAACTGCACTTTGCCTTTTGCTTTTACGGTTGTTAGATTCTCGCAGGCAGCAAATGTGTAATATCCCGTCAAATAGAACGGCTTATCCTCCTCCAATTCTATTTTGGTAAGGTCGAGAATTTCGAGGCCGGAACGATAGAATGCCATTTGTTCGATTTTGCTTGTATTAGATGGGAACTCAATCGACTTGAGGTTTCCGCAATAGCCGAAAGTACCCTGTGGGATAATAAAGCGACCGGGAGTGCCCTTTGGCAGTGTTACCGAGCTGAGGTTTGCGCAACCCCAGAAAACATTATTGTAAAAGCAGTAAACACCGTTATTCCAGAAATCCACTCCGTCCTCAAACACAACCGATTCGAGACCGGTACAGTCTTGGAATGCCCATTCACGAATTTCTGTCAAACTTTTCGGCAATGTAATTGACCGGAGTTGATAACAATATTTAAAGGCTCCCACGCCAATACTATTAAGGTTGCTACTCAGGTTAACACTCTGGAGTCCGGTACAGCCATAGAAAGCATAATGTCCGATGGTTTCGACACTTTCGGGAAGGTTGAGTACTTGCTCGTCAGCTCCAAGTTGATAACAATATTGGAAGCAGTTATCGCAGATGTATTTCACATGGCAGTCCTCAGGGAAAATTATCTGGACAAGATTCGTGAGTGAGCCAAATCCGGACAAGCCTACAACAGGCTTGCCATTCTTTAGGTATATTGACGGCACTTCAAGCAGAAACGGCGCATTCCCTAACCAAGGTTGATCCCCACCAACCCCATCCTTGTTAGGGCTTACAATGTAACCGTTTAGGTCATCGCTGTAATCGAATTTGAACAGCCACTCCTGCCATCCCAGATCATCTTCATAAAACTCATCATAATAGGCACGGGCGGGCAGAGCCGAGGTTATAATCAACAAGGCTAATAGCCATGCCGATTTTCTCAATGATAGTTGTATTCTTGCAATCATATTTTTATAGATTTAATTGTTATTAATATTGGTAATAATACATCGCGTTGCAAAGATAGTGCAAACGAGCGGAAAATCAAAATAAAAAGCCCCGTTTTTTATTTTTGTTTTCCCGAGTGCCACCGCCGGCACCAATCGGTGGTGGTAGGGACGCGATACATCGCGTCCGCGCCATCAATCGCACCAAATGGCGGCAATAGGGCCAATAGGCATTTATGCGGGATTTTTCCGCACGGCGGGGTGCGAAAAAAGGGACTGCCGGCGAGGCAGTCCCTGTGGGGTCCCGGGAAGCCCGGGGAGTGGAGTTGCGTTACTTCACTGCGAGCTTGGTTACCAGGTTGCCAACTTTCACGATGTAGAAACCGGGGGTTACGGCGATTGTGGCGTCGGTGGCTTCTACGGCGGTTACGAGTTGACCATTTGCCGAGTAAACGGCGATAACGGTTTGCGCGTCGGCAGCTACGTTGATGTTGCCGGCTGCGGCAAATACGCGTGCTGTGGCGGCATTTACATCCTCAATGCCGGTGGGCTTGTCGGTGGCTTCCAATGCTGTGAAATTCAGCGCATCGCCCTCTTTCGACACGATTCCGGTGAAGGCATACCAGCCTTCATCGCCAAATTTGATGGTTGCCGGGTCGAAATATACATTCATGGTGAGCGGCTCGATTACGGTCTTGTCTTCTTGGATTGTCGGGCCCTCTGCCGATTGCAATACGAGATAGCCGTCCTCGAGGTTGACACCCTTCAAGCTCACATAGCCTGTAACGGTGCAATATTCAGCCGGTTGCGGAGCCACGAGCCAAATGTTGTTCACTGCGGCGCTTTCGGCATGGATATTGAAGTTAGCCACGCGGAATGTGTTGATACCCATGCCGCTGCTCTTGGTGTATGACACCTTGTCGTCGAATGAGATAACAGGATATGCGGTGTTTGAGATGACGGTAGCCACGTTGCCGCCGGCGATTTCCTGTCCTACAAATTCGTCGGTCAAGCCGGAAATAGCCACCCAGTCTTCCTGGTTGAAGTCGCTTTCTTTGTCGCTCCACCATTCTTTTTTCTTATCCTCGTTGAAGGTGTTCTTGGATGAACCGCTGTTGCCCATTGTCGAGGCGTAGAGATATTTGCCGTCGTGATAATGGCCGTAGAGGGTTGTGTTGATTCGGCAACAATCATCGGCGCTTGCCGCCAGCACCTTGTCGAGACCGTTCTCGGTGTCGATTACTCCACCGTTGATGTCGGTAATCTCGATGTCCATGCTATAGATGTTAACATAGTCGTCGCCCTGTGTGATAGACTTGAGAGACGGAGCAGCCTTGGTATCTTTCAGAGTACCGAAGATGTAGAGGTATTTAGCCTTTGCTGTGGAAAATTCATATTTAAAGCCCGGAAGTTCGTCGCCATAGGCAATCTTTCCATCGAGGAGGATAGTGAGGCGAGCAGTGCCGGAATTTTGAATTGAGGGGAATGTAACGCTGCCGGTGCCTTTCACTTTCACTGCAATACCATTGAAATTGCTGTTGGAGGCATAGCCGCTGCTCTCAATTTCGCTGTTGAATTGAGCGACATCCTCAAGCGACGACATTGCATTGAGAATCAAACCGTAAGTGGGGTCGCAACCGCTGGAGTTGTCGGTGATACTGAAGTAGATGTCGCCAATTGCATCGTTTGCCAACGAGAGCTCTTCGCTGTAGGTGGTGAAAGTAACAGTTTCTGTTCCTTGCGGGATATTGGGAATATCGTTGATGCGGCTTGGGTCAACAGAACCGATATACAAGCGACCGCTCAAATTGTCTTCGGCGTCGAAGATGTTGCCGTCCTTCCCATACGGGTTGAAAGTGGCGCCAACGGGGTCGAGGATTTGCAGCCCCTTGTCGATATTGAGCGTGAGGACATTGGTGAGAGCCGAACGATTGGCATTGATACCCACCACACTTGTGCCGAGCACAGAGAGTGTTCCATCTTCACCAAGACCGCCGGGCTTCATGTAGATGCCATTGGTGCTATTGTAGATTGTAACGGCGCAATTCTCAATTACGAGATTTGAGAGATAGGCGTAGATGCCATCGCCTTCACCATAGGAGTTGTCGAGCATAATGGTGAGCGTGTTGTTCTCCTTGCCGACACCACAGATGCGGTGTGTAGGAGTAGAATTTTTCGCATAACCGAAGAAGATGCCCATTGTCTTGGCGTTGATGTAGTTAAAGCCATCGACATTGATGGTGAGAGCACCGCCTTCCGAGAGAATTGCGGCTTGGTCAACCTTATCGGGGAGATTGATAGTGGCGCTTGTGAGAGTGAGAATGCCCGACTTCATATCGTAGGTAACAGAGCCTTTGTCGCCAAGCACATCGTAGCAATTCTCCTCGGTGATTTCCTTGCCGTTGACCCATACGGTGAGCGTTTCTTCTGGTTCGACATACTCATAGGTGTAGGTCAAAGAAACCGCGTCGCTGCAGTTGGTGCCGTCGTAGATATATGCCACAACAGTGCAGGTGGAAGAGATGTGCAGCGGAGAAGAGGCGGAATAGATGCTTACAGTGCGAATACCGGTGGAAGTGTCCCCCTCGGGAACGATGTAATAATAGATAGAGCCTGTTTCGTTGGGGTTGGTGAGTGTCAAATCGAAACCGGACTCGTTGAAGATGCCAGGCTCGCGAGAAGGCCCCGGAGCAGCGAGCGTATGCTCGCCGATACCTTGCTTGATATTGACGAATTTGCTCCACGGGAGAGCGTTTTTATAAGCATCGAGGCTTCCAAACGGCACATAGAGAGTGGCTGCGGCATAAACCGAAGCGTCGAAGACGTTTTCGTTGCACTCGATAGGATTGGTAGCCTTGTTGATTACGGTTGTGATACCGGTGCAGCCGGCAAACGCCTCATCGCCGATGGATGTCAATTTCTTGGGGAGAGTAACGCCGGTGATGCCGGTGAGGTCGCGGAACGCACCTGCAGCGATCGACACCACATAGCCGGAAGGACCTTGTTCGGGAATAACGAGCATTCCGGTGAAGTCTTCATCGAGAGCGTATTGCCCTTTGCCGACAGAGTAGCCACCGCTAACGCTGGTGTAGGCTAATGTTTCGGGGTGCTTGATACGGAGGAACTTTTTCCAAATTTCGTGCTCGGCAAACAAACTGTATTTGCTGTCGGGAACATTAATCGCAGTGTTATTATAGTGCCATTCATCGAAAGCATCCTCGCTTGCCACCGCCGGAGCAATATTTTTATTGTAAGATTGGAAATTAATGGTTGTCAATGCGCTACATCCGGTGAAAGCCTTGGAGCCAATTGATGTGAGATAAGTGAATTGCAGACTTTGGAGGCTTGAGCAGCCTTCAAATGCACTTTCGCCAACCGAGCTGATTTGTGCACTACCCAAATTGGGGGTTTCTGTGAGTGCGATGCAGCCTTTGAAACTTTCT
>JBJEKB010000048.1:0-5062 GCA_051878395.1 Muribaculaceae bacterium | reverse complement strand
GGTTATACCCCTGACAGCCAAAGGGATAACCCTCAAAACTGACAAAGATGGAAAGGTAATGCGTTTTTTTGATTCCACCAAATTTTTCAGGAAAAAATTTTAATTTTTCTGCGATTTTGGGCATTTTGGGGCGAATTTCGGGTAATTTCCCGCTTTTTTCTGCGGGGTTCCGCAGGGTTCTGCAGGTCAGCCGCAGGGTTGCGAGCAGGTCTGCGCGAAACACGGGCGCGAAACATGGGCGCGAAACCACGCCTGTCCGGGGGGGGGCGAAATAATGCGGAACACTCCTTTTATAATGGGGCTTTGAAAAAATTTTGCATTTTCCGGGGGCGCTCAATGCGCTATGTCATAAATTTTCTCTATTTTTGCAATCGAAAACAGGCGAATCGGTTTCGCTCTACAATCAAATAACAATAATTGTAACTTATGACCCTATCTGCACTCACTGCGGTGTCGCCCGTCGATGGCCGCTACAATGGCAAGACTGCCGCTCTATCGGAGTATTTCTCGGAATTTGCGCTTATGCGCTACCGTGTTAAGGTGGAAATCGAGTATTTCATTGCTTTGTGCGAGCTTCCGCTGCCGCAACTCGCGGGTTTCGACCACTCGCATTTTGCCCAACTTCGTAGTCTCTACACCGAGTTTACCACCGACGATGCCAAGCGCATCAAGGAAATCGAGAGCATTACCAACCACGATGTGAAGGCGGTGGAATATTTCATCAAGGAGCGCCTCGAGCCGCTCGGATTGCACAAATATTTGGAATTTATCCATTTCGGGCTCACTTCGCAGGACATCAACAACACTTCGCTCCCCATGAGCATCAAGGATGCGCTCAACGATGTGATTATCCCTCAAATCGAGGAGGTGATTGCGCGCCTCGACGCCTACGCCGATGAGTGGCGGGACATTCCGATGCTTGCGCGCACCCACGGACAGCCGGCATCGCCCACTCGCTTGGGCAAGGAGACGCGGGTGTTTGCCTATCGCCTCAAGCAGCAGCTTTCGCTGCTCAAATCCACACCCATCAGCGGCAAATTCGGTGGCGCTACAGGCAACTTTAACGCGCACCGCATCGCCTACCCCGAAATCAACTGGCTCGGGTTTGCCAACTCATTCCTCCCCGAGCGCCTTGGCATCGAGCGCGAGCAGTTCACCACACAGATTTCAAACTACGACAACCTGGCTGCGCTTTTCGACGCCGTGAAGCGCATCTGCACCATAATTATCGACCTCGACCGCGACTTCTGGCAATACATCTCGATGGAGTATTTCAAGCAGAAGACCAAAGAGGGGGAAGTTGGCTCGTCGGCAATGCCCCACAAGGTGAATCCCATCGACTTCGAGAATTCGGAGGGGAACCTCGGCATCGCGGTGGCTATTCTCGACCACCTCGCCGCCAAGCTCCCGGTGTCGCGCCTGCAACGCGACCTCACCGACTCCACCGTGATACGCAACGTGGGAGTGCCGATGGCACACCTCACCATCGCCATCCAAAGCACAATGAAGGGGCTTGGAAAGCTGGTGCTCAACAGCGCCGCAATCTACCGCGACCTCGACTCCTGCTGGAGCGTAGTGGCAGAAGCCATCCAGACGATATTGCGCCGCGAAGGCTACGAGAAGCCCTACGAGGCTCTCAAGGCTCTCACACGCAACAAGGAGGTGAACGCCGCCACGATTGCCGAATTTATCGACACCCTCAATGTGAGCGACGCGGTGAAAGAGGAGCTCAAGCGCATTACGCCACACTCCTACACCGGCTACTAATCGCCATCGAGGCTCACAAAGGAGAGTTATTTTTTGTTAAAACAAATCTTAACCGGCATTATGCTTGTTATTTCCAAAAAAATCTCTACCTTTGTGAATCGATATTCAACCGTTAGAATTTAATTAATAACTAAAATAATAACAAAGAGCCGCGAGGCTATATAATCAAGTAACTAAACAAATAAAAAACACTGACACAATGGATGAAAACGAAAAACGCCCAAGAAGGCCGCGTATCAGGACAAATGTAGAAAGTACAGAAGCTATGGACTCACGCTACGAACGCGTGTCCTATGACAACAATTCCACAGACGAAGGTGGTGAGACACAGCGTCCTGTGCGCCCTAACTACGGGGAAAGAAACTTCGACCAAGGCGACAACAACAACTATCGCCAAGGCGGCTACAATCAAGGCGGCTACAACCGTCAGCAAGGGAAATACAACCGTCCTCAAGGGAAATACAACAACCGTGGCGGATATAACAACCAAGGCGGCTACAACAACTATGGCGGCGGCTATGGCAACCAAGACAACTATGGTGGCGGCTATGGCAACAACCGCGGAAACCAAGGCGGATATAACAACCGCGGCGGATACAACAACCGTGGCAACCAAGGTGGATACAACAACCGCGGAAACCAGGGCGGATATAACAACTATGGTGGAAACCAAGGCGGATATGGCAACAACCGCGGCGGATACAACAACCGCGGAAACCAAGGCGGATATAACAACCGCCCCAGCAACCGCCCCAACAACAATAAGCGTCGTCAGCAACAGCAACCTCGCCAGCAGATGCGATTCACTCCGCGTCCACAACGCATCGAGTATGAATTGCCGCCAATCGATCCAAACGAGGAAATGCGCTTGAACAAATTCATGGCTAACGCCGGAATCTGCTCGCGCCGCGAAGCCGACGAACTCATCACACAAGGACTCGTGAAGGTGAACGGCACTCCGGTTACCGAACTCGGTACCAAAATCACAGCCAAAGACACCGTTGAATATCAAGACAAGGTGGTAACACTCGAAAGCAAGTGCTACATCCTCCTCAACAAGCCGAAAGACTGCGTTACAACAAGCGACGACCCCAATGGCCGCATGACCGTTATGGACCTCGTTAAAAACGCCTGCACCGAGCGCATCTACCCCGTGGGTCGTCTCGACCGCAACACCACCGGCGTGCTCCTCCTCACCAACGACGGCGAACTTGCATCGAAGCTCACCCACCCCAAATATGTGAAGAAGAAAATCTACCATGTGTGGTGCGATAAGCCCATCTCGGAAGACGACATGCAGCACATTGCCGACGGTGTAGAGCTCGATGACGGACCTATCCACGCCGACGCAATCAGCTATGTAAGCGAAACCGACAAGAAACAAGCCGGAATCGAAATCCACTCGGGCAAAAACCGCATCGTGCGCCGCATCTTTGAATCGCTCGGCTACCACGTTACAAAACTCGACCGTGTGTATTTCGCCGGTCTCACCAAGAAGAACCTCCCCCGCGGTCGCTGGCGCTACCTCACACAGGAAGAGGTCAACTTCTTGAAACAAAACTCATTTGAATAAAACCGAATGAATCCACATCCCCCACATCGGGGGAATGTGGGTTTAAAAACAAAACTATAATGGAAATTAAAAGAACAAAAATCGTCGATATATTTGACGCCTCGCTCGTGGGCACCACAGTGAGCGTGAAAGGATGGGTGAAAACCCGCCGCGGCAACAAATACGTGCAATTTGTTGCGCTCAACGACGGCTCGACAATCAAAAACATCCAGATCGTATTCGACCTGCAAAAATTCACCGAGGAACAACTCAAACCAATCACAACAGGTGCCGCAATACATGTCGAAGGACAGCTCGTTGAAAGCCTCGGCAAAGGTCAATCGGTAGAAATCCAGGCAGAGACCCTCGAAATCTACGGCACAGCCGACCCCGAGACCTATCCGCTCCAGAAAAAAGGCCACACACTCGAATTCCTGCGCGACATCGCCCACTTGCGCCCACGCACCAACACATTTGGCGCAGTGCTCCGCATCCGCCACGCATTGGCATTCGCAATCCACAAATATTTCAACGAAAGAGGATTCTTCTACCTCAACACCCCGCTCATCACCGGTAGCGACTGCGAAGGTGCCGGAGCAATGTTCCAGATAACAACCCTCGACCTCAACGACCTCCCCAAGAAAGAGGACGGAACAGTGGACTACGAGCAAGACTTCTTCGGCAAGCCCACCAGCCTCACCGTGTCGGGACAACTCGAAGGTGAGCTCGGCGCCACCGCGCTCGGTCAAATCTACACCTTCGGCCCCACATTCCGCGCCGAAAACAGCAACACCCCGCGCCACCTCGCCGAATTCTGGATGATTGAGCCGGAAATGGCATTCTACGACATCACCGACAACATGGACCTCGCCGAAGACTTCATCAAGCACTGCGTGTCCTACGCCCTCGAAAACTGCGCCGACGACATCAACTTCCTCGCGCAGATGTACGACAAGGAACTCGTAAACCGCTTGAAATTCATCGTCGAAAACGACTTCGTGCGCCTCACCTACACCGAAGGCGTTGACATCCTCATGAAATCGGGCAAAAAATTTGAATTCCCCGTATCGTGGGGCATCGACTTGCAGAGCGAGCACGAACGCTACCTCGTGGAAGAGCATTTCAAAAAACCGGTAATCCTCACCGACTACCCCAAAGAAATCAAAGCCTTCTACATGAAACTCAACGAGGATGGCAAGACAGTGCGCGCAATGGACGTACTTTTCCCGATGATTGGCGAAATAATCGGCGGCTCACAGCGCGAAGAGAGCTACGACAAACTCCTCGCCCGCATCGAGGAGCTCCACATCCCAATGAAAGACATGTGGTGGTATCTCGACACACGCCGCTTCGGCACAGTGCCCCACTCGGGCTTCGGACTCGGGTTTGAGCGCCTCGTGCTCTTCGTAACAGGCATGACCAACATCCGCGACGTCATCCCATTCCCACGAACCCCCAAACGAGCAGAATTCTAAGATTTAAACTACATGTTTACAGACATTTAAATAGAAAATCCTTCAAATTCGGGAGAACGGTTGCCCTCACAGGGACAACCGTTTCCCCGTTTAAACTACGAAAGATTTTGGATTTAAACTGAGATTTAAACCCAAATCCTAAACTAAGATTTAAAATTTAACCCCCAAAATACAAATTAACTATGGCAAAATTTAATATCGGAGACAAGGTAATTAAAGCAGGAGTTGAGAATAGCGGTACTATTATTGCAATAATGCCGGAAAGACG
>JBJEKB010000047.1:0-5080 GCA_051878395.1 Muribaculaceae bacterium | reverse complement strand
ACCCCGGCAGGTGGTTGGAGAAATGTCCGCCTGCGGTCATCGCCTGCGGAGTTTTTTTGCCCCGGCATACGGCGCGTTTGTGCCTTCAGCACCATGCAGAGCGGTGATTTTTATCATAAGCCTCAGCCAAATTCAGGATTTTTTCCTCGTTTTGGCTGATATTTAAGCAAAAAATTGCATGATCTTAAAATAAAAATTATACTTTTGTAGAGCAATTAAAACTATGTAGCATGAAGTATCCTAATATCATAGGCAGAGAAGTGGAAATATCCACACTCGAACGCCTGTACAAGTCAAAAAAATCCGAGTTTGTCGCCATCTATGGACGCAGACGCATAGGCAAGTCATATTTGGTAAGTGAAGTGTATGGCAGTAAGATAGTCTTCTCTGCTGTCGGAACATACATTAAGGATGGGGACAAGAATTACGAAGCATATAGGAAACTGCAACTGGACCACTTCTACGATTCTTTGGTATTGTCCGGACTTGATGCCACCAAAATGAAAAAGCCTACTTGCTGGCGTGAAGCCTTCCTGCTTCTGCGCTTATTGCTTGAAGGCATAAACACCCGTCGGAAGGTCATTCTTATTGATGAATTACCTTGGTTAGCAGGTCCTCAGTCGTCCGAGATGATTTCAGAACTTGGCTATTTCTGGAACTCCTGGGCTGACAGACAAAGGAATATCATTCTTGTGGTGTGTGGGTCTGCTACGAGTTGGATGCTTGATAATGTCATACGCGATTACGGAGGTCTGCACGGACGACTCACGGAGATTATTAAACTTGCACCTTTTACGCTTGCCGAATGCAAAAAGTACTACAGCAAAAATGGATTCCGCCTATCCCGATACGAGATGTGCATCAGCTACATGGCATTGGGTGGTGTTCCATTTTATCTCGACAAGTTGCGCAACGACCAGACCATCACAGAGAATATCGACCGCATCTTCTTTGCCGATGAAAAGATACATCAAGAGTTCATGGATGTGTATGCCGGATTGTATGCCAGTAAGGAACGATATGTTGATTTAGTGAAAGTTTTGGGTAGTCGATTCTATGGTATGACGCAAAATGAGATTTGCGCAGCCATGAATATCAAAAGAGGCGGGTCGCTCACCAAGTTGCTTGAAAACCTCACAGAGTCCGGAATTATTAGGGTATATCCACGCTATGGCAAGGAACGGGTCGAAACCGTCTATCAACTGATTGATTTCTTTTCATTGTTCTATTTGCGTTTCATACATGGCAAACAAGCAAAGAAGGGAATTTGGAATTCCATTCATGGCACTCCCACATTCTACACTTGGGCGGGAGACACTTTCGAACTGCTCTGCATAGAGCATTTACCTCAAATCCAAGATGCCTTGCGTATTGCCTCAATCAACCGGAATTATTGTTGGAGTGGGAAGAGCCCCGATGGAAAAGGGGCTCAAATTGACTTACTACTGGAGAGCAAGGCTGACAGAACAGACTACCTCTGCGAGATGAAATTCACCGGAGGCAAATATGCCGTAACGAAAACCGATGAAGAGGATTTTCTTAACAAGATAGAGGCTTTTGCAACAAGCAAAATGCATAATAAGACGCATAGCATCCAGTTGGTGATGATTACGACAATGGGTATCGCCCGCGGAGAACATGTCAGCATTGTCAATCAGTCGGTTGTGTTGGATAATTTATTTGCATCACTTGGCGACAGACTATAAATTCCTATCGTTCTTTATGCGGGAGAGAGGGAGTATTGCGCTTTTTGCTTGCATATTTGAGGGAAATCGAGTATTTTTGCACTTATGATTATAAAAGGCATCAATATTCTTAACTTCAAAAACATTGCCGAAGCCTCGCTCGAGTTTTCCGACAATGTAAACTGCTTTGTGGGCATGAACGGAATGGGAAAGAGCAATTTCCTCGATGCCATTTACTATCTCAGCTACGGAAAGAGCTTCAGCAATATGCCCGACCGCATGTCGGTGAACCACGATGCGCAATTTGCCATGCTCCAGGGGCAATATGAGCGCCGCGGCGAGCGTCTCGACATCTATTGCGCCATCCAAAGGGGCAAACGCAAGGTGCTTAAACGCGATGGCAAGGAGTATCAACGCCTCAGCGAGCACATCGGACTCCTGCCGCTCGTGATGGTGTCGCCGCTCGACTGGGAATTGCTGCGCGGAGGCAGCGAGGAACGACGCCGCTTTATCGACTCCATCATCTCGCAAAACAACAAGGAGTATCTGGCGGCACTAATCCGATACAACAAGGCTTTGGAACAGCGCAACTCGATGCTGCGCGACGGAGTGAGCGACGCGCTACTCTACGAGTCGGTGGAGATGGCGATGTGTGTAGCCGCAAGCCTCATCCACGACACCCGCAGCAAGTGGATACGGGAGTTCACTCCCATTTTCCACAACCTTTATGCCGCGATTGCCGGCGACGGGGAGAGCGTTACGCTCGAATATGAGAGCGCCCTCAACGGCAGCACGATGGCTCAGATTCTCGACGCCAACCGCCAGCGCGACGCCGTGCTCGGATACACATCCCAAGGGGTTCACCGCGACGACATCGAGCTTCGTCTCGGCGACTTCTCGATGCGCAAAATCGGTTCGCAAGGTCAATGCAAGACCTACACCGTGGCTTTGCGCCTCGCTCAATACGATTTCCTGTGCGCTATCTCGCAGCACAAGCCGTTGCTACTTCTCGATGATATTTTCGACAAACTCGATGCCTCGCGTGTGCAACGCATCGTGTCGATTGTGTCGAAAGACCGTTTCGGGCAGATTTTCATCACCGACACCAACCGACAGCACATCGACGAGATTATCGCCCACATGGGTGGTGACCACAAGATTTTCGAGGTGGTCAATGGTATCGCAACACCTTTAATACAATAATCGGTATGAAAAGAAGCGAGGCACAATCGGTAGGCGAAATTATCAAAGAGGCGCTCGAGCGCGAGCATCTCAGCGAAGCTGTCGATGAGCAGATGGCGGTTACGCTATGGCCTCACATCGTGGGCACTGCAATCAACCGCTACACCCTCTCGCGGCACATTGCCAACGGGATTCTCACCATCAGGCTCTCCGCCGCTCCGCTGAAAGCCGAACTGATGATGCACAAGCCGCAACTCATTGCTTCGCTCAACAAAGCGATAGGCAGCGAGGCGGTGAAAGACATTAATTTTATATGATTATGAACGAAAACGAAATATTAGACACCCCCGATTTTCACCATTCAATACCGGTGCAAATCAGGTTCAACGACATCGACATGCTGGGACATGTCAACAACACAGTGTATTTCTCCTTCTTCGACCTCGGCAAGGCACGTTATTTCGAGGAAGTGAAGAAAGGGCATTTCGACCTGTCGCACATCGATATCGTGGTGGCTAATATCAATGTGAATTTCCTCGCCCCCATCACTTTCTACGAGAATGTGGCAGTGAAAACTCAAGTGGTGTCTATAGGAAAGTCGAGTTTCAAAATGAGGCAAATCATCCAAAACAGCGACTCCGGCGAGGTGAAATGCGAATGCACCACCATTATGGTGGCTTTCGACACAAAAAAACAGTGTGCCGACACCCTCAAATCCGATTGGATTGACTTACTTTGCAATTATGAACAACGAAATCTCTGTCAAAAAAAAATAGATTATGGACGTAAAACAATCGATGCGTGAGATATTGGAGCACGAAAGCAAGGCGATTCTTAATATCCCTGTTACCGACGAATATGAGAAAGCAGTGGAACTTATCGCCCGGAATGTGCATGAACTCGGAGGCAAACTCGTTACCTCGGGAATGGGCAAATGCGGACAGATTGCAATGAACATTGCCACCACATTCTCTTCGACAGGAATCCCCGCCGTGTGTCTCCACCCGAGCGAAGCGCAACATGGCGACCTCGGCGTGCTGCAGCCCAACGATGTGATGCTCCTCCTCTCCAATTCGGGCAAAACCAATGAGATTATCGAACTCACAAATCTCGCCCACGCCCTCTATCCACAAATCAAATTTATTGTAATCACCGGCAACCCCGACAGTGCCCTCGCAAAGCGTGCCGACATCTGCCTCTGCACCGGCGGATACCCCGAAGTGTGCCCCCTCGGGCTAACACCCACGACATCAACCACCATGATGACCGTGATGGGCGACATCCTCGTGGTGAACGTGATGCGCCGCACCGGATTCACAATCAAAGACTACGCCATGCGTCATCATGGCGGATACCTCGGCGAGAAAAGCCGCGAAAATCAAAAGTAACCTATGCGCAAGATTATCACAATAGGAGAATCGACCTATCAAATTCATTTCTCCGGGAACAATCCGCGATGCAGTTTCCCCGGTGGAGTGATTCTCAACGCCACAGCCTCGCTTGCCATGGCTGGAATCGGCACTTTCATGGTGAGCGAAACCGCTTGCGACTATTTCGGCAACCAAATCGCCGATTACCTCAAAAATGCGGGCGTTGACACCAAATCTCTCGACCGATTCACCGAGGGAGCGACAACTCTCGACATCTACACCCCCGATGGCGTGATGCAATACGGCACCTATCCTGCCGACCGCTTTAATGTGGTGTGGCCACGAATCGACGAAAACGACATAGTGATTTTCGGCGGATTCTATGCCCTCGACGCCAATCTGCGCGAGCGGCTTTTCGAAATGGTGAAGTATGCTCGCGAGCGAAAGGCGATTATCATCTACCTCCCCGGCTTCCCCCACCACCCCAACTTGCGCATCACCAAGGTGATGACCGCAATTCTCGAAAACCTCGAGGTGTCCAACCTTGTGATTGCATCGCGCAAACATATTCTCGACATCTTCGGCAGCGAAGACGCGTCGCGTGTGTTCAAGAGCAACATAGAATTCTATTGCCCCAACTTTATCTGTGTTGACAACGGAAATGCCGACATCTTTGCATCGGGCAAAACCGGCTCTATTGCCATCAACGACAAAGCGCGCGACAACGAAATTGCCGCCGGCGCTTCGTTCTTGGCAGGAACGGCATTCTCGATTATCAACAACGACATCGCCTACAACGCAATCGACAGCACCCCGTTTGACACATGGCTCAAAATTGCTGAG
>JBJEKB010000046.1:0-5087 GCA_051878395.1 Muribaculaceae bacterium | reverse complement strand
GAGGTATTCTTTGGTTTTGTAATCGTAGATTCTTGATTTGCCATTTGAAGAAACCATTAGCTGAGAGCCGACATTCTTGATGCTGTCGCTGACACACTCCAACACAAAATCGCCTTCGGGAGAAATAACGCCCATTTTGCCTTCATCATTTTTGACAATGAATATGTTGGTGGAACCCACCGAGGAGACAAACGGACATTCTTTGGTGGGAATAGGGTATTTTATTTCAATTTTGTCTTTTGCCTCACCGACAAGAATTTTTGCCCAATATCCGTCACGGCTTGCAAATAATCCGAATAGTGTTTCCCTGATTTGATCATATCCCTCTGATATCAAATTGTCGTTATATTCGCAATGATAAAGAGAGTCTAAACCAATACATAACCGCCCGTATGTCATGCAAGAATTGGGGACTTTTACATACAATTGCTGTTTTTTCATGCTATAAAACGCATTGATTTCTGTGATCTCGCAATTATCCCCATCAAAACTTGAATGCAACACTCTAAAATTTCCTTTGTCGATGAGACGCACTTGCCACTTATACCTATCACTGCCCATGCCGTAGATAAAGAATTCGGAACCTTCATAGGATTTGAAAGGAATAAATGTGGGTATTGTTTCAAACCCTTTTTCTCGGTATTCGGTCGAGCTCGGCATGCGACGCTCCTCGGGGGCATCAAATGCCATGTCTATCGACTTTTCGCCGGCAACAATTTGCCGATTGCCGTTTTGCAGGAGTAGGACTTCCCCAAGGTTGTACATAGGCATTCCGAGCTTGATTGCACTTGCAGTAGCAGTTAATAATGTGTAGCCATTTGATTCTGCCTTATACGCGTTGACGAGCTGGATTTGCTTCGATTTCGATTTGGAGAAAATCTTAATACGGTCTTTTTTATCGACCATGAGCCAATAATTATCCGAGAGCCTGTCGATGCTCACCATGTCGCATTTCACCACCTCTTTGCCCTGGAAATTGACAATTCCTTTATAATCTTTGTCTGCGACAATGGCAAATCCGTCAGCCACTTCGACAATTTCGGTGTATTTAGGTTTTACGATAACCTCACCGGTTTCGGCATCTTGCAAACCGAATTTTCCTTTTTTCTCAAACGGTACGGGGGCAGATGCGAGGGCGCACACTGCGCTAAACGCAAGCACTAAAAATAAGAGACAACTTTTCTTCATAATGATTAATATTTTTATGATTAAAATGATAGTTGCAAAGAAAAGTAAATTTAATGCAATTCTATTGGTCCAAATAAGTCCAAATGCTGTTTTTGACATGGAGAGCTATTTTTTAATGAAAGAGCCGTGGCAAAAACTACACAAAATCAGCCATTTATTTGCCCGGTTCAGAAAAACGCATTATCTTTGTACTGCAAAAATGGTCGAATAGTGCGACTGTTTTTGCAGTACAACATTTCTTCTTTCAACTCTACAGCCGTGGCATAGTTGCATAAGGAATGTGCTTTTTCTTGCGTAATTAATAATTAATGAGTATCTTTGCGGCGTGTTTAACAATGTGGAAAAATTTGGCTGCTTGCAACCACATAAAAAAATGCTAAAACTGCGATTCCAATCAACTTTCGCCGAATCAATGATTAGCATTTTTTCCACTCAAAAAAATTGGAAAAAATGAACTATTTATTCACATCCGAATCTGTTTCGGAAGGGCATCCCGACAAGGTTGCCGACCAAATCAGCGATGAAGTGCTCGACCGCTTCATGGCTCACGACCCGCAATCCAAAGTGGCTTGCGAAACTCTCGTTACCACCGGACAGGTGGTTATTGCAGGCGAGGTGAAATCCAACGCCTACATCGACCTGATGGACGCCGCCCGCACAGTTATCAACCGTATCGGCTACAACCGCAGCGAATACAAATTCGACGGAGACTCTTGCGGTGTGCTCAACGCACTCCACGAGCAGAGCTCCGATATCAACCGCGGCGTGGAACGTGCCGACTCCGAGAATCAAGGTGCCGGCGACCAAGGTATGATGTTTGGCTACGCTTGCAACGAAACCGAGAACTATATGCCGGTGTCGATCGACCTTGCGCATCTGCTCATGCGCGTGCTTGCCGACATTCGCCGCGAAGGGAAGGTTATGACCTATCTCCGTCCCGACTCAAAGAGCCAGGTTACAGTGGAATATGACAGCGAGACCAACAAGCCGGTGCGCATCCACACAATCGTAATCTCCACTCAGCACGACGAGTTTATCCTCCCCGCCAACGATTCGCAAGAGGCTGCCGATGCCGCCGACACCGCAATGCACGACCAAATCTTTGCCGATGTGCGCGACATCCTCATCCCTCGAGTTGTTGCCATGCTCCCCGACAGCGTAAAATCGCTCTTCGACGGCAATCTCAAACTTTATGTAAACCCCACAGGCAAATTTGTCATCGGAGGTCCCCACGGCGACACCGGTCTCACCGGACGCAAAATCATCGTTGACACCTACGGAGGCAAGGGCGCTCACGGTGGTGGCGCATTCTCGGGCAAAGACCCCTCGAAAGTGGACCGCTCGGCAGCCTACGCAGCGCGACACATTGCCAAAAACACTGTTGCGGCAGGCGTTGCCGACGAGATTCTCGTGCAGGTGGCTTATGCCATCGGTGTGGCACAGCCGGTTAGTTTCTATGTCAATACTTTCGGCACCAACCACACCAAATTCTCGGATGCCGAGCTCTCGCAAATCCTCGAGCCAATCTTCGACATGCGTCCGGCAGCCATCGAACGCCGCCTCAAGCTCCGTGCTCCCATCTACGAAGAGACCGCAGCCTATGGGCACATGGGACGCACTCCCCAAATCGTCACCAAGCACTTCCACTCGAAATACGAGGGCGACAAAGACATTGTGTGCGAACTCTTCACATGGGAAAAACTCGATTATGTAGAAGCAATTAAAGCCGCAATAAGCAGCAAATAACTCACATTTCGCCTTATTTTTGCCTCATTTGGCGAAAAATAAGGCGCAATTTTGGCTGTATCTACAAAATTTGTTATCTTTGCGTGCTTTTATTGCCACTCAGGCAATACGCTATTTTTGAAAATTAATAATACAACAATTTATATAATGGCAGCATTAGAGAAAATTAGAAAAAAATCAGTATTCCTGATTGTTGTTATCGGTGTGGCGCTTTTCGCTTTCATCATCGGTGACTTTTTAAATTCAGGTCAGACATTCTTTGGCAATGCGACTACTGTAGCCAAAGTTGGCGGTGAAAAAATCGACATTCATCAATTCCAGAGCAATTTGGAAGAGATGTCGCAACAAGTGCAGAACTCAGGTCAGCAAATCGACATGGCGCTTATCCAACAACGCGTCCTCGAAAACATGATTGATGAGAAACTCTTCAACAAGGAAATCGAGAAGCTCGGTATCGAAGTGAGCGACGAAGAACTCACAGAATACATGACCGGACGTTTCGCCACCCCGCAAATGTATCAATTCGCACAACAGATGGGAGCTCCCGACACAAAGACTCTTTACGACATGTTGTTCAACCCATCAAAATACAACCTCAACAACGAGATGGTAGCTCCTGCCAAGGCTGAATGGCTCAAGATGGAGAAAAATATCGCGTTGCAAGTTTCGCAAATGAAACTCGCCAACCTCATCATCGGCACAATCCCCGCCAACGACCTCGACGTGAAAGCGCTCAACGCCGGTAACGCCACTTCAAGCGTGCTCCTCGTGCAAAAACCGTTCTCTTCGGTTTCCGACGACGACGCTAAGGTTTCGGAAGAGGAAATCAACGCTCGCTACGCTTCCGACAAAGGCATGTTCCGCCAAAAACAAGAAGTGCGCCGCATCCACTACATCACAGTCGATATCAAACCATCGGCTGCCGATGAAGCCGCTGCCAACCGCCTCTTCGTTTCTGCCGACAGCGCACTTCGCAACACTGCCGGTATCGAGGCTGTAACTACCAATTCCGACCTCATGGTGAAGAACTCAACAAGCCGTCTCTCCGACATCACCAACACCAAGGTGAAAGACTTCGTTGCCGCAGCAGCCGTTGGCGCTGTGAGCGAAATGTCTCACATTGGCGACACATACTCTGTGGTTAAGCTCCTCGGCAAAACCGTAGAAGTGGATTCTATCCTCGTTGACATGGTGGCTGTAGAAGGCGAGAAATCGGTTCAAGACTCTATCCTCAACCTCCTCAAAGGCGGCAAGACCGTTGCCGAAATCGAGAAAGTGAAAGGCGTGAGCGGTTCACAAGCCGACATTTGGCTCGACCTCGTAAAAGCTGCTCCAACAGCCGACGTTAAAGCCAAACTCCTCGGTGCCGACAAGGGCTTCTTCGTGTTCGACAGCAACGAACGCATGGCTATCCTCTACAACGTGAAGGAGAAAAAAGCTCCTAAAACCGTGTATGAATATGCCGAAGTGTCCTACCGCGTTCTTCCAAGCGAAGAAACCACTCGCGGCTTGCGCAACGCCCTCAACTCGTTTGTAGCAAACAACCAAAACAGCAAAGACTTTGCCGAAAACGCTATCAAAGCAGGCTACACAGCCATCGAATCGCAACTCACTGTAGATATGCCGCAAATCGACCGCATCCCCTACACTCGCAAAGCTATTCAATGGGCTTTCAACGCCAAAGCAGGCGAAGTTTCTCCTATCTTCGACAAGGAAAACAACGACAAGATGCTCGTTGTTACTCTCGACGAAGTGCTCGACAACAAATACACCCCTGTTAGCGACCCCGCTGTTAAGATGCTCCTCACTTCTTTGATTCGCAACGACAAAAAAGCTGAGAAAATCATCGCCGACTTCAACGGCAAAGCAAACGACCTCAACGGTTATGCTTCTGTAATGGGCGTGCAAGTTGACTCGGTTAAATGCAACTTCGCCCAACCGTTCATCCCCGGCGCAGGTTACGAACCCGCTCTCGTTGGCGCTATCTCGGCTGCCGAAGTTGGCAAACTCGTAGGTCCGGTGAAAGGTCAAAACGGCGTATTCTACTTCCAAGTAACCGCTGTTGACAACAATGTTCCCGAAATCGGCAAAGAACAAGCCGGCAACCGCTTCTCTTCAATGTATGGCGGCAACTCGGTAATGCAACGCTTCTA
>JBJEKB010000045.1:0-5134 GCA_051878395.1 Muribaculaceae bacterium | reverse complement strand
AACACCATCCAGAAGAGCCTCGTGCCCGACAAAAACGAGAGCGAAGTGCCCGCGCTCGAAGGAGGGAAGAAACAAAGTACCAACCAACAGACACTCCTCACATTCACCCCACATGCCGTAACCCTCAAAGGGTTCTCGAAAAAGACAGGCGACATGCGAGAGAGTTTCTCGGTTACCAACAACACCAACTACCACATTTCGCGCATAAAGATAAAGATACAATACACCGACATGCACGGTGTGGTGCTCGACGAGAAAACACGCCTTGTGGATGTGGACATCAAACCCGGCGCCACCGGCAAGGCATACATCCCATCGTTTGACCGCCAGAAGATGTATTACTACTACCTCACACCGCAGCGCAACACCATCGCCGCCATACCGTTCAAGGTGGCGTGGTCGCTCTTGCGCTACGACATTGTGATAGAATAGCGCCGCCGGATGCTGATTTTTGACGCCGAAAGGCACATTTCTCATAGTTTTTGACTACTTTTGCACAAATAAACTTAAATCACCTATATATGAAACTGGTAGATAGATTTCTCGAATATGTGAAGTTTGACACTCAAAGCGACGAACTCACCAACCTCACCCCCTCGACACCGGGGCAGATGGTGTTTGCCAAACACCTCGAAGAAGAACTCAAGCAACTCGGACTTGAGGAGATATCGCTCGACGACAACGGATACCTCATGGCATCACTCCCCGCCAACTGCAGCGACAACATCCCCACAATAGGCTTCATCGCCCACCTCGACACATCGCCCGACATGTCGGGACGCCACGTGAATCCGCGCATCGTGGAGAAATATGACGGAAACGACATCGTGCTCAACGAGGAAGAGGGCGTGGTGCTCACAACCAAGCAATTCCCCGAACTTCTCGACTACACCGGACAGGACCTCATCGTAACCGACGGCACTACCCTCCTCGGCGCCGACGACAAAGCGGGAATTGCCGAAATTATTTCGGCAGTTGAATACCTCATGCAACACCCCGAAATAAAGCACGGCAAGATTCGCATCGCATTCAACCCCGACGAGGAAATCGGACAAGGCGCACACAAATTTGATGTAGAGAAATTCGGCGCTGAGTGGGCTTACACAATGGACGGCGGCGCTGTGGGCGAACTCGAATATGAAAACTTCAACGCCGCAGTGGCACGAGTAACATTCAGCGGACTGAACGTGCACCCGGGATATGCCAAGCACAAAATGCTCAACTCCATTCGCGTTGCAAACCAATATGCAATCATGCTCCCGCGCTGGGAAACTCCCGAACACACCGAAGATTATGAAGGTTTCTACCACCTCATCGGCTTTGAAGGCACGGTGGAGAAAACCGTCCTCACATACATCATCCGCGACCACGACCGCGACCGCTTCGAGCGTCGCAAACGCGAACTCGAGCACCTCACCCGCAAGGTGAACTGCGAATTCCCCGGCTGTGCCTCGATTGAAATCAAGGACCAATACTACAACATGCGCGAGAAAATCGAGCCTGTGATGCACATCATCGACACCGCAATCAAAGCGATGGAAAACGCCGGTGTAACCGCCAAGGTGCAACCGATTCGCGGCGGAACAGACGGCGCGCAACTCTCGTTCAAAGGTCTTCCGTGCCCCAACATCTTCGCCGGCGGATTGAATTTCCACGGGCGCTATGAGTTTGTGCCCATCCCATCGATGGAGAAAGCGATGAAAGTGATTGTGGAAATCTGCTCGCTCGTAGCACAAAACAAATAACATCCCCCGCGGCGGATGGCAAAAACACTTATCGTAATCACCGGACCCACCGGAGTGGGAAAAACCGGGAAGGCAATTGAGTTGGCGCAGTCGCTCGGCACCGAAATCGTGTCGGCAGATTCGCGCCAACTTTATCGCGACATCCCGATAGGCACCGCCGCGCCCACCGCCGAGGAACTCGCCATGGTGAAGCACCACTTTGTGGGCATCCTCGGGCTGGAGGAGTATTATAGCGCAGCGCAATTTGAAGTGGATGCGCTGGAAGTGATAAAGCGCATATTCGCCGAGCGCGACTATGCCGTGATGTGCGGCGGCTCGATGCTCTATGTGGATGCGATATGCCGCGGAATCGACGACATCCCCACAATAAGCGACGAAGTGCGCAGCCGCGTGGCTGAGATGGTGGCAAACTGCAGCGCCGAAGAATTGCGCGAGACACTGCGGAGCCTCGACCCCACCTACCACGCAATAGTGGACCTTAACAACACCAAGCGAGTGGCTCACGCCATCGAGATATGTCTGCAGGCAGGTGTCCCCTACTCCACATTGCGCACCGGCAAAGCAAAACCGAGGGATTTCGACATAGTGAAAATCGCCTTGAACCTGCCGCGCGAGGAGCTGTTCGACCGCATCAACCGCCGCGTTGATGCCATGGTTGAGCAGGGGCTGGAAGATGAGGCACGCCGAGTGTATCCGCTGCGCCACCTCAACTCGCTCAACACCGTGGGCTTCAAGGAGATGTTTGCCTATTTCGCCGGCACCATGGAGCGCACCGTAGCTATTGAGCGCATCAAGAAAAACACACGCGTGTATGCCAAGAAACAACTCACATGGTTCCAACGCGACACCACAGTGCGCTGGCTCCACCCGTCGGCACCACTCAGCGACTTCATGCCATAAAAGCCAAAACGTCAAGGTTCTCGCTGCAAAGATAAAACCAAACCACCCCTCGAAACTGCAAATTTCGCCAAAATCGGCGCAATCTGCACAAAAAAAGCGTTTTTCCCGAAAAAAAACTTCCTCAAAGCCGACGAAAATTGCAAAAAATAGGTATCTTTGCACAAAAGTCGCCCGAAAAAGTGGTACAAAAACCACAAAAGTCGCCCGAAAAAGTGGCGTGAAAGCCGCAAAAGTCGCCCGAAAAAGTGGAACGAAATCTATAACAATATGTTTTACAGGAAGATAGAGAAAACTCTCAAAGAATGGAAAAATGACGCAAACCGCAAGCCGCTAATCATCAAAGGTTGCAGGCAATGCGGAAAGACAAGTTCTGTATTGGATTTTGTGAAAAAGAACTATTCCAACTATGTGTATATCGACTTTCACAAGCAGCCCAAATTATGCGAAATATTTGCCGACTCGCTTGATGTTGACTACATTGTGATGTCGATAACAGCCGCCATCCCGGGAGCAATATTTGAGCCGGGTGAAACTTGCCTGGTTCTCGACGAGATACAAGAGTGCCAGCGAGCAAGGGCGGCACTCAAATTCTTCAAACTCGACGGACGCTTTGATGTAATCTGCACAGGTTCGCTACTTGGAGTGAATGGCTACAACAACGGCGACGGCATTGCGTCGATACCGGTTGGGTTTGAGGAGATTATCGACATGTATCCGATGGATTTCGAGGAATGGCTTCTTGCCAATGAAGTGCCCGCCACAGCAATAGACTTCCTCAAGCAGAGCTTGAGGGA
Organism: Muribaculaceae bacterium; assembly: GCA_051878395.1. Lineage (GTDB taxonomy): Bacteria > Bacteroidota > Bacteroidia > Bacteroidales > Muribaculaceae > W0P31-042. The sequence continues at coordinate 1,695 of JBJEKB010000045.1, read as the reverse complement.
CGAGACACCGGTTCCAAATTCGCTCCACAACCGCATGAGAGAATTGCTGCTGCAATACACCTGCGTGGGCGGGATGCCCGAAGCGGTGAGTGTGTTTCGCGACACACACGACATGAACAAAGTGAAAGCGCTCCAGAACTCTATAATCACTGAATATGAGATGGATATGGTGAAATATGCCTCCGCCCAAGACAAATCGAGAATACGCGAATGCTTTGAATCAATCCCCCGGCAATTGAGCAAAGACAACAAAAAATTCACCTACTCGACAGTGAGGAAAGGAGCAAAAAGCAAAGACTACATCTCGAGTCTGCAATGGATTGAAGACGCAGGCATCGTGAGGCGCTGCCACAACCTCACAATCACGGAACTGCCACTCGACGGGAACTCGATACAGGATTGTTTCAAGGTGTATATGGCAGACACAGGGCTGTTTGTGGGGATGCTCGAGGATGGCACGCAATGGGACATACTCAAAGGGAACCTGTTTGGGTACAAGGGGGCGATATATGAAAATCTGCTTGCCGACATATTCGGGAAAATGGGGCGTAAATTGTATTATTTCCAGAAAACAGACAGCCTCGAAATTGACTTCATAATAAGATACAACAGCAAATGCACCCCGGTGGAGTGCAAAGCCCGCACCGGCAATGCCAAATCGCTGCGCACAATGCTAAGCCATCCCGAGAAATATCACATAGATTCGGCATTCAAGATGGGAGATTACAACATTGGACGCGAAGGAGCAGTGCTCACCCTGCCATTCTACATAGCGTTCCTCCTCAAGGAGTGTTAAGTGGTGGTTAAAAAGCGGGAAATGGCGCGGAACGCAGATACTTTGGGAGATTGGGTTGTAACTTTGCACCATCGCTCCTTGACATAATGTTATGGGAATTGCCCCACAAAAATACAACAGCCGACATATAGTCGGCTGAGGTTCTACGACTTCGCGGCCCGCTTTCAGTGGATAACTCCCACGCCTGCAAAGTTACAAAATATTTTCAAAAATTTACACTATTTCCACCTTCAACTTAATCCCTAAGCGATATGCAATATTCTCAATTATTCTCTTCTTAGCAACAGTATTAGAATGAGTAATCAGATACAAACCATTTCCCAAAGGTCTTTGTGCCTTTGAGTATTTACTATCTTTATAATTAGAAATCAAGGGGACTGCAGAAAGTGCCAACCCCAAAGGCCTAACCCTTTCAATTCCGGCAAACCTCACAAACATTTCCAAAGTATCTGCCGACGATGCACCCTGCATTATCTCGCCCGATGGAAAGACAATCCTCAATCTCGTAGCTTTGTCTCGACCATATTCATGCCTATGTGTTATTGTTCGATGTGTTGAAGAATGTTCTTCTACACTTGCGAAAATTTCTTTTTGCTCAAATACTCCATCTGCGGCACTACGTTTTCTTGATAAATTTACACGAATTTGTTCGCCGGAGACATAATCAACAACGAGAACCAATTCACGCTTAACTTGCTGCAATGCAGGAGCAATATTTTCTTTAACAATGGGTAATATTTCATTTTGAATAATTTCATTCTCCTTGTCACTCACTTGCTTTTCCAGTTTATCAGGTATATCAACTCCATTCTTGCGCAAGGTTTCCATTGCTTCATATAATTCACTAAGTCGAGACATAATGGTATCGTTTTAAATTATTCATAATTGCACCAAAATTA
>JBJEKB010000044.1:0-5137 GCA_051878395.1 Muribaculaceae bacterium | reverse complement strand
GCGCAGCAAAGCGCCCGCCACACCGCTCCGCCATCGGAGCACACGCACCTTGAATTCCCTTGCCGACGAGCCGCCGCACCCGGCAATCCCAACTTCCATCACACAGCACACCGAGCGCAGCGGCTCGCACCGCTGCACCGCCATTAGGCTCGCACACGCGCGTTATTTTCCTGTTACTATCGTCTTGAGGGTGTTTAGTTTGTTCAATGCCTCTACAGGTGTGAGATTGTTGATGTCGAGCGTGAGGATTTCATCGCGAACTTGGCTCAACACCGGGTCATCGAGTTGGAAAAACGATAGCTGCATACCCTTGCGATTGTTTGCCACCTCATCGAGGCTGCGTCCTATCGTCTCGCGCGAATTGTCGTTGGCAGACTCGAGTTGATGCAGCACATCGTTGGCTCGCGACACTATCGACGGCGGCATACCGGCAAGTTTCGCCACATGAATACCGAAACTGTGCTCACTTCCGCCCCTCACGAGTTTGCGGATAAACACCACTTTGCCGTCAATCTCCTTCACCGACACATTATAGTTTACAATGCGCGGGAATGTCTTCTCCATCTCGTTCAATTCATGGTAGTGTGTCGCAAACAGCGTCTTGGGATGTATGTCGTCATGCTCATGGATATATTCCACTATCGACCACGCTATGGATATGCCATCATAGGTGCTCGTTCCGCGACCCAACTCGTCGAATAGTATCAGACTTCGGCGGCTCATGTTGTTGAGTATCGATGCCGCCTCGTTCATCTCCACCATAAATGTGGATTCTCCAAGCGAAATGTTGTCGCTGGCGCCTACGCGTGTGAAAATCTTATCCACATAGCCTATTTTGGCGGCTTCTGCCGGCACAAAACAACCTATCTGCGACATCAGCACTATCAACGCTGTTTGGCGTAGAAGAGCCGATTTTCCCGCCATATTGGGTCCGGTTATCATTATCACCTGCTTCTCCTCGTTTGAGAGGTGAATGCTGTTGCTTATATATTTCTCACCGAGAGGCAATTCTTTCTCAATCACCGGGTGTCGTCCTTCGGTGATGTCGATATCGAGTGTGTCATTCACTTCGGGACGCACATACCGGTTTTCAACCGCAACACGAGTGAAGGAGCAGAGACAGTCGAGACGAGCCAAAAGTTGGCAGTCGAGTTGCACTGCGGGGATATAGTCGCTTACAGCCACCACCAGGTCGTGAAACAGTTGAGCCTCTATGCTCAATATCTTATCCTCGGCACCGAGGATTTTTTCCTCATATTCCTTGAGTTCTTGAGTGATATATCGCTCGGCATTCACAAGTGTCTGTTTCCTCACCCATTCTGCCGGCACTTTATCTTTGTGGGTGTTGCGCACCTCGATATAGTAGCCGAAGATGTTGTTATATGCGATTTTAAGACTCGGAATACCTGTGATTTCGCTCTCGCGCTGCTGTATCTCCATGAGGTAATCTTTGCTCTCATAGGCAATATGGCGCAGCGAGTCGAGTTCTTCGTCAACTCCGTGGTTAAACACCCCGCCTTTGTTGATTAGCGAAGGTGCATCGGGCGAAATCTCTCGCTCAATGCGGTCGCGGATAATGCCACAAGGATTGAGTTGCTCCCCGATGTGTCGCAATTCCTGGTTGTTGCTATTCAGGCAGGCGTTTTTTATAGGCTCTATCGCCGTAAGCGCAGTTTTGAGCTGCACAAGTTCGCGCGGTGTTACTCGTCCCACAGCCACCTTGGAAATGAGTCGCTCAAGGTCGCCTATCATCTCGAGATGCTCGGATATTGCGCGGCACACCTCCGGCTCGCGGAAAAACTGCTCCACCACATCGAGGCGGTTGTTGATTTGCTTCACATCTTTGAGCGGGAACAAAATCCAGCGGCGCAGCAGGCGAGCGCCCATCGGCGACACTGTCTTGTCGATTACCGTAAGCAGACTTTTCCCATCCTCGTTCATCGAATCAAGCAGCTCGAGATTTCGCACTGTGAATTTGTCGAGGCGCACAAACCGCTCCTCCTCGATGCGAGCCAGTTTGGTGATATGAGAGATATGTGTGTGCTGTGTTATATCAAGATAGCACAAGATGGCACCCGAAGCCACAATGGCGTTGTGCATTGAGTTCACACCGAAGCCTTTGAGGTTGCGTGTCTCGAAATGCTTGAGCAACCTGTCGGTTGCCGACGGCTCTGTGAAAATCCAGTCGTCGAGTTCAAATGCAAGATATTTGGCAGAAAACGAAGTCTCAAGCAGATTGCGCTTGCCGCGCTCTATCAACACCTCTTTTGGCGAGAAATTTCCGAGCAATTTATCGATATAATCGATGCTCCCTTCGGCACATAGAAATTCGCCTGTGCTGATGTCGAGAAAAGACACTCCACACACACTTTTGCCGAAGTGCACGGCAGCGAGGAAGTTGTTCTCCTTGTGATTGAGGATATTGTCATTGATTGAGACACCCGGAGTTACAAGTTCTGTAATGCCGCGCTTTACAAGTTTTTTGGTGAGTTTCGGGTCTTCGAGCTGCTCGCATATTGCCACGCGCTTCCCGGCTCGTACAAGTTTGGGAAGATAGGTGTCGAGAGCATGGTGGGGAAATCCCGCCAGTTCCACATATTGAGCCACGCCATTGGCGCGCTTGGTGAGTGTTATGCCGAGTATTTCGCTTGCCTCAAGCGCATCGGTAGAAAAGGTTTCATAGAAGTCGCCTACCCTGAAAAGCAAAATAGCGTCGGGATGCTTTGCTTTCATCTCGACGTACTGTTTCATGAGAGGGGTTTCAACCATTTTTAGAGCCATTGTGTTTCATTTTTGCACATACAAAATTAATACAAATAGAGCACATTTTCAAATTAAACCCCAAATTTTATCCCCTTTCTATATTTTGAAGAGTTTTCCGGCGGTAGAAGTTACGGTTTCTCTGATATGTTCCGCTTCTGCGCCTTTTGTTCTTGCAACCGCCTCTATCACAGCGTCTATTTTCACTTGAGATGTGTCGGTCTCCACAAGCAGCATCTCTATCGGCATGGTTCTCACTGCCTCGATATTGAATTTCTCCCCTATGGCAAGATAGATGCCTTTGCCGGTGAGTTGCGCCACCGTAGCCGCGTTGCCTCTAAACCCGTGAACTATCCACGGCACGCGCGACACCGCTCTCTTCCGCTCGCCAAGCAGCCTGTCAAATGCTTTTACGCAATGGATTATCAACGGCTTGTCCAGCTGTTCGGCAAGCCTGACGTGATGGCGGAAAATTCTTGTCTGGGTCTCTATATCACCGCCTCGCAACAGGTCAAATCCACATTCGCCGATCGCCACCACTTCGGCTCTCACGGCTACCTCATCGAGCGTTGCCAAATCGACATCCGCCACTGTGTCCCAGGGATGCACGCCCACCGAATACACCTTCCCTTGCTCGGGTTGAAACCCCGAGAACGAAGCATTTATAATGGCATCAAAAGCCTCAGGATTGTGTGTGTGAACATCTACTATCATGGCACCGGGTCGTAACCGCTGCCTCCCCACGGATGGCAACGAAGTATGCGTTTAATTGCAAGCCACACCCCTTTGAATGGTCCATGCTTCTTTATCGCTTCTACAGCATATTCGCTGCATGTGGGTGTGTAGCGACACGATGGAGGCAACATTGGCGATATGCACGCCCGATAGAAGTAAATCGGCGCAAGGAGCAGCCAAGACAAGAGCCGTTTCATTGTCCTTCGGGTTTTCTATCCTGTTCGCCTATCTTCAATGCTATCTTTTCGAGCGCCTCTTTTATTCGCTCCTCGATATGGGCATAGTCGGAGATGCGGTCCGAGAGATAAAGGAATGCCACTTCCACTATCATCCCCTCTTCATGGCATTTGTCGAGGAATGTGTGTCTGTTGAGACGATATGCCTCGCGAACCCTGCGGCGCAGCAACACCCTATCCACGGCATTGCGTATCTTTTTCTTGGGAATGGTAATGAGAAACTTGCACCCTGCATATTCCCCGGCTGCCACGCTCCTCGCGGAAAACACCACTCTCAACGGATAGACAATGAATGCCTTCCCGTCCTTGAATAAATTGTCCACCGCGATGCGGCTGCGCAATTTCTCATATTTGTAGAGTCTGTTTCCTTGCATTTCTCTAAGAAAAAAAACACCTTGCAATATCTGCGCAAAGATAGCGAAATAAGTGCAAGGTGAAAAAAAATCAAAAAAAAACTATTCTTTGTCGGCGTGCTTATCCAAATACAAGGATATAGCCGCTGTCATCGACGGAGCCTCGGGCGAAGGTGCCTCAATGTCGAGTCTGAGCCCGGCATTCTTGATTGCCGCCGCTGTGGTCGAGCCAAGACATCCTATCACGATATCACCCTGCCGGAAATCGGGGAAATTCTTCATCAACGAATCCACTCCCGCAGGGCTGAAGAAGATGAGCATATCATAGTCGAAAGCCTCATCCGGACCGAAGTCGTTGCTCACTGTGCGATACATCACCGCCTTGGTATAGTCGATACCAATTTTCTCGATGATGCTCAGATTGTCTTTGTGAACATCCGACACAGGCAAGAGGAATTTCTCCTTGGAATGTTTGTTGATATATGCCATCAATGCCGCGTCGTCGAGTTTTCCTGTTTCACCTGCAAAGATTTTGCGCTTGCGATACACGATATATTTTTGAAGATACAATGCGATTGCCTCTGATGTGCAGAAATACTTCATTGTATCGGGTATCGCCACCCTCATCTCCTGGCAGAGTTGAAAGAAATGGTCTATTGCAGTGCGAGCCGTGAAAATTATTGCTGTAAATTCCGACAAATTGATTTTCTGTTGTCTAAATTCTTTCGCTGTAAGACCTTCAACCTTGATGAAAGGACGGAACACCACCTCAACTCCATATTTCTTCTCTATTTCAAAATAGGGCGATTTTTCCGAGTTGGGCCTTGGCTGTGATACCAAAATCTTGTTAAATTTCACTCTCTTTCTGTTTTTATGATTGAATAATATGTTTGCAAATCGCTGTAATTATTATCCATTCTACAAGAACGGGTATAATTTCGACGGTGCAAAGATACAAAATAAAATAGAGAGCATGTTGCATTTTTGTGAAAAAAATTCCAAAACCCTTTATAATAAAGGCAATTCGTAGCAAAATGAAAGTAATTATGGACA
>JBJEKB010000043.1:0-5155 GCA_051878395.1 Muribaculaceae bacterium | reverse complement strand
GAAGATGGCTTTGAAATCTACGGTTCGCACGCATATATCGTTGAGGCTTGGGATAAATTCCTTGCCACAGGCAAAGTGGCGCCTTGCGGACTCGGATGCCGCGACACCTTGCGCTTTGAGGCCGCATTGCCGCTCTATGGCCATGAACTCACCGACGAGATTACCCCCATCGAAGCCGGTCTTGGAATGTTTGTCAAACTCGACAAGCCCGACTTCATCGGTCGCGATGTGATAGAGCGCCAGAAAGCCGAAGGAGTGAGCAAAAAAGTGGTGGGTATCGAGATAAAAGACCGCGCCATCCCGCGTGCCGGATACGACATCGAGGTGGAAGGTCGAAAAATCGGCACCGTAACCACAGGCTATCACACCATTTCCACCGACCGCAGTGTGTGCCTCGCCCTCATTGATTCCACCTATGCCAAACTCGACACCCCGGTGGATGTGAGAATACGCAAGAAAGTGTTCCCCGGCACAGTGGTAAAGAAGAAATTCTACGAGAAAAAATATAAAAAATAATCAAAATATAAACACTAAAAATAATTGTAATTATGAGCAAAGTAATCGAAGGATTTTATTATTCCGAGTCACACGAATTTGTAAAAGTGGAAGGCAACATCGCAGTGGTAGGCATCACCGACTATGCGCAACAGCAGTTGGGCAACGTGGTGTATGTGGATATGCCCGAAGTTGATGACGAAGTGGCACAAGGCGAAGATTTCGGCGCCGTAGAGAGCGTGAAAGCAGCCAGCGACCTCATTTCTCCGGTCTCGGGAACTGTTGTCGAGGTGAACACTGCTCTTGAGGAGCATCCCGAACTCATCAACGAGGACGCCTTTGAAAACTGGATTATGAAGGTGGAAATGAGCGATGCCGGCGAACTCGCCAACCTGCTCGATGCCAAAGGCTACGAGGCAATTTGCCACTAAACCGTCCGCTTTATGAGCTATAAATATATACCGCACACCACAGCCGACATCAAGGCGATGCTCGACGCTGTGGGCGTGAACGCTGTTGACGACCTCTACAGCGATGTGCCGCGGGAAATCATTTTCGACAAGGAATATGACCTCCCGAGCGAGATGAGCGAAGCCGAAGTGCGCCGATTTGTCGGCGGGCTGGCTGCGAAAAATGTGCCGATGGCAATATTTGCCGGCGCAGGCGCCTACAACCACTATTCACCATCGGTTGTAAACGCAATCATACAACGCGGCGAATTTCTCACCGCCTACACCCCCTATCAAGCCGAAATCTCGCAAGGCACGCTGCAATATATCTTCGAGTTCCAGAGCATGATGTCGGAACTCACCGGCATGGCTTGCTGCAACGCGTCGATGTACGACGGAGCCACAGCTGCAGCCGAGGCGATGATGATGTGCACGGCGGCAGCCAAGAAGCGCAACAAAGTGCTGGTGTCGGCTACAATGCCGCAGCATGTGTTGCGCGTGATGCGCACCTATGCCTTCTTCCACGGTGTGGAACTGGTGGAAGTGCCGGCAGTGGATGGCGCTACCGACCTGAATGCTATCGTCGAGGCTGTCAAAGCCGACGATGTGGCAGGCGTGATGGTGGCTCAGCCCAATGCCTACGGCATAATTGAGAATTATGCCGGAGTGGCAGACGAAATCCACGCCCACAAGGGGCTGTTTGCGATGTATTGCGACCCATCGGCGCTCGCCGTGCTCAAGACTCCCGGCGAATGGGGTGCCGACATTGCCTGCGGCGACGGACAGTCGCTCGGAATGCCGCTCAATTTCGGCGGACCATACGTGGGATTCCTCGGCAGCACCAAGGAACTTGTGCGCAAGCTCCCCGGACGCATCGTGGGCGCGACTCACGATGTGGATGGCAAGCGCGCCTATGTGCTCACACTCCAGGCTCGCGAGCAGCACATCCGCCGCGAGAAAGCCAATTCCAACATCTGTTCCAACCAGTCGCTCATGGCGCTGTATGCAACCATCTACATGTCGCTTATGGGCGCCGAAGGCTTGAAAAAGGTGAACGAATTGTGCTATGCCAAGGCTCACTACCTTGCAAAAGCCCTCGAAGCAACCGGTTGCTTCACTCTTGCCTACGACAAGCCCTTCCTCAAGGAGTTTGTGATGAAGACAACGCTGCCTGTGGCTACACTCCAGCAGGCTCTCTACGACAATGGTATTTTCGGAGCCATCGAAACGGCTCCCGGCGAAGTGATGTTCTGCGCCACCGAGAACAATACCGATGAGGAAATCAACAAGTTAATCGATGTAATCAAGAGCCTGCTATGAAACAATATGATAAATTGATATTTGAATTGTCGCGCGAAGGGCGTCGCGGCTACAGCCTCCCCGAAAACAGCCATAGCGAATACTCTCTCGATGCGCTTCCCGAGTGGGCTCGCCGCACCGACACCCCGATGCTCCCCGAAGTGAGCGAATTTGATGTCGTGCGCCATTTCACCAACCTCTCCAACAAGAATTTCGGTCTCGACACCGGTTTCTATCCGTTGGGCAGTTGCACAATGAAATACAACCCGAAAATCAACGAGGAAATGGCTTCGCTGCCGGGATTCACCGGATTGCATCCGTTGCAGCCTGCGGCAAGCGTGCAAGGTGCGCTCCAGCTCTATTACAATCTCGGAGTGTCGCTCGCAAAACTCACCGGGTTGTCGGAATTTACCATAAATCCGTTTGCCGGCGCTCACGGTGAGCTCACCGGCTTGATGATTATGCGCCAATACCACCTCAAGCGCGGCGACACACGCCGCACCAAGGTGATTGTCCCCGACAGCGCCCATGGCACCAATCCCGCAAGCGCCGCAGTGTGCGGACTCGAGATTGTGGAGGTGAAATCGACAGCGCGCGGCACTATCGATGTTGCCGACCTGCGTCCGCTCCTCGACGACACCATTGCCGGCATTATGATGACCAACCCCAACACCCTCGGCTTGTTTGAAAGCGAGATTCCCGAAATAGCGCGCCTTGTGCATGAGTGTGGAGGTCTCCTATACTATGATGGAGCCAACCTCAACCCGATGCTCGGACGCTGCCGCCCCGGAGACATGGGCTTCGACATTATGCACATCAATCTGCACAAGACATTCTCCACTCCTCACGGAGGCGGTGGTCCCGGTGCGGGTCCTGTGGGTGTGCGCGAGGGGCTTAATGCCTATCTGCCCGGTCCGCATGTGCGCCGCAACGACGACGGCACATTTGCCGTTGATTTCGGCGAAGACTCAATCGGCTCGGTGTCGGGATTCCTCGGAAACTTCGGCGTGATGGTGCGCGCCTACACCTATATCCTTTCGCTCGGACGCGAGAATGTGAAGAATGTGGGTCCTATGGCTACTCTCAACGCCAACTATATTAAGGAGCAACTCAAAGACTGCTACGAACTCCCCATCGAGGGTGTGTGCAAGCACGAATTTGTGTTCGACGGATTGAAAGACAAATCTACGGGTGTAACCACCCTCGATGTCGCCAAGCGCCTCCTCGATTACGGCTATCACGCTCCGACAATCTATTTCCCGCTCCTTTTCCACCAGGCTATTATGATTGAGCCTACCGAGACCGAAAGTAAGGAAACTCTCGACGACTTTATCGCAATAATGCGCAAAGTGGCAGAGGAGGCTATTTCCGACCCCGAAATGGTGAAGAGTGCGCCTCACACCACCCCGGTGCGCCGTCTCGACGAAACCACAGCGGCTCGCAAGCCTATTCTCACCTATCGCGACCTAATCAGTAACAAATAGCGCGATGGAGAACGATATTCTTATAATAGGTGCCGGTCCCGGCGGTTACGAAACCGCTGTAGAGGCTGCCGCAAAGGGGCTCACCGTAACCATTGTTGAGGCTGCTGCCCCCGGAGGCACCTGCCTCAACGAAGGGTGTATCCCCACCAAGGCGCTATGCCGCAGCGCCGAGGTTGCCGACCTCATGAAGCGCGCCGGCGAGTTCGGCGTATCGGCACAACCCGGCGGTGTGGATATCGCAAGCGTGATGAACCGCAAAAACGAAGTGGTTACGCGCCTTGTCGATGGTGTGCGTTTTCTGCTCAAGCACAAAAACATCACCTATGTCGAGGGAACGGCTCGACTTGTCGATAGCCACACAGTGGAGGTGAACGGAGAGCGCTATTCGGGCAAGAATCTGATAATAGCCACAGGCTCCGAGACGAAATATCTCCCTTGCGAAGGACTGCATCTCCCCGGAGTGCTCACATCGCGTGAAATCTTGTCGCTCGACCATATCCCCGAGAAGATGGTGGTGATAGGCGGCGGGGTAATCGGACTTGAATTTGCCTCGATTTTTGCCTCATTCGGCACTCAAATCACCGTGGTGGAATATGCTCGAGAGGTGCTCCCCAATTTCGATGCCGACATAGCAAAGCGCCTCAAGGTTGCGCTCAAATCGCGAGGCATCGAAATCCTCAATCAGGCGGCCGTAACCGGAGTGAAACCCTGCGACGCCGGCTTGAGTGTGGAATATGAGCAGAAAGGGAAACAAGGGGCTGTAGAGGCTCCGGTGGTGCTCCTCGCAGTGGGGCGCGCCCCGCGTGTCTCATCGCTCAACCTTGCCGATATAGGTGTGGAATTTTCGCCAAAAGGCATCGCCACCGACGACAATATGCTCACCAACATCCCCGGAGTGTATGCCATCGGCGACATCAACGGCAAATGTCTGCTTGCCCATGCCGCAGTGGCACAAGGGAAAGTGGCGCTTGCCCACATCATGGGCGAGGAATGCGACATCCGCCTCGATGTAATGCCATCGGCAGTGTTCACATCGCCCGAAGCGGCGATGGTGGGGCTCACCGAGGAGCAGTGCAAGGCTCAAGGCATAGAATTCACGGCAAAGAAAGCGATGTTTGGTGCCAATGGCAAGGCGCTGAGCATGGGCGAGCCGACAGGAATGTGCAAACTCATTGCCGCTCCCGACGGACGCATCCTCGGTTGCCACCTTTTCGGGGCACATGCCGCCGACTTGGTGCAAGAGGTTGCCGCGCTCATCAACTGCGATGCCACAGTGCATCGCCTGGCACACACCATCCACTCACACCCCACCCTGGGCGAAGTAGTACTCGCCGCCGCCCAGCAATTCTAACCCCCCCCCAAGGAAAAATAAAGAGGGCGTATCAAAATTAGATGCGCCCTCTTTTTCTAATATGTTGTAAAACATAA
>JBJEKB010000042.1:0-5164 GCA_051878395.1 Muribaculaceae bacterium | reverse complement strand
AAGTAGGGGCGGACGTCGTCTTCGCTGAAGTCATATTTCTCTTTCTTCACCTTTTCGGCATAGTAGTAATAATCCCATGGTTCGATGGTGATTTTGTCGCCATGCTTGTTGGCATAAGCCTGCATGTCGGCAACTTCTTCTTTCACTTTGGCGATAGCCGGTTTCCATATCTTCATGAGAAGGTCTTCGGCAGCAGCGACAGTTTTAGCCATTACGTTGTCGAGTTGGTAGTCGGCAAAGCTATTGAAACCAAGGAGGTGAGCCTTTTGTGTGCGCAATTTGAGAATGGCGTTGATGTTGGCATCGTTGTTGAATTCGTTGTCGTTGCTTGCAAGGGAGGTGTAGCCTTTGTACATTTTCTCACGGAGTTCGCGTTTGTCAGCGTAAGTGAGCAATGGAAGGCGGCTTGGAGCATGGAGAGTGAACACCCATTTGCCTTTCATTCCGCGAGCTTCAGCTTCCTCGGCTGCTACTGCTATGCTTGAAGCCAGAAGTCCCGAAAGGTCTGCCTTGTTGTCAACAACAAGTTCCCATTTATTGGTTTTTTTGAGGATGTTGGTGCTGAAATTGAGGTTGAGAGTGGCAAGTTGTTGGTTTATACTCTTAAGAGAGTCTTTTTGCTCGGGCGAAAGGAGTGCTCCATTGCGAACGAACGATTTGTAATTCTTCTCAAGGAGTCGGAGTTGAGCGGTGTTGAGTCCGAGTGAGTCTTTCTTGTCGTAGAGTGCTTTCACGCGAATAAACAAGCTGTCGTTCATCGACACCTCATCGCTATAAGCCGACAGCATAGGATAAGCCACTTCTGCAATTTTCTCCATTGCAGAGTCGTTAAGACATTCACTTAAAGCGCCAAACACATACGACACTTTACCGAGCAATTTGCCCGAATTGTCGAGGGCGAGGATTGTGTTGTCGAATGTAGGCTCCTCGGGATTGTTGACGATTGCCTTGATTTCGGCACGAGCCTCTTCGATTCCCTTTTCAAATGCCGGGATGTAGTGCTCGGCTTTGATTTTGTCGAATGGAGGAATCTGATACTCAGTTGTGTATTCCTCCAAGAATGGATTTGTTTCTTTCTTCATGCAACTTGTGCTTAATGAAAGGGTTGCCGCGATGCTAATCGCTGCTACCGAATAATAGATTTTGTTCATAAATGATTATTATTAGGGTGAGTATTTATTGCAAAAGTAGTGAAAATTGCCGAATGGTCCGACGAGTTGGTTTTGCAGCGTTCAATTTCAAGGGCTTTTAAGTTGTCGCCGCGGTAGAACACATGGTCGATTCTGAAATAGAACCTATTGTCGTGATAAGTTATAGTGGGACCAAATGCGCAATCGCGATAAGCGTCATGGAGTTGCGATGCAACTTGCCGATAGGCGTATGAGCCCGGGGTGTCGTTGAAATCTCCACACAAGATGATGTCGCCACTGATGTTTGAGAGGATATCCCGGATGCGTTTTGCCTGTCTTGCGCGTTCACGGAATGCGTCACCGAGTTTCGACAGCAATTTCAGCCTCACGCTCTTGATATTCGCCTTCATACTGTCGATATTTTCCTGGGTGCGGTCGATAGAAGTTATGTTATAGTACAGCTCTTTATCGGTCATGCTTAATCCTATTGATTGCAAGTGCACATTCACGAGTGTTAGGGTCTTTCCTTCGATATTTATCTCATAAAGGTCGCAACCATAGGATTTTACGGTTGAGATTGTGCGTATATGAGTTATCGGGAACTTCGACATCACGCACAAATCGCGATGTCCGGTCCACTGGTGTGGGTATTTATTATTAATGCTGTTGATTTGCTCTTTTGTAATGCCATTCTTCCCGAGTTCAAAAGCGCCACCCGGTCTAACCTCCTGCAGGCACACGATGTCGGCATCTTTGTTGAGAATGAAATCTATTGTGCGATTCTGCTTGGCTTGAGCGTTCTCGTCAAAATCGGAAAAGTCCATCACATTGTAGGTGAGGACAGAGAACTCTTTTTCTCCATCATCGGCGCTTGCCCAAGGCCAGTTGATAGGGGAGAAGGTCATTATTTCGTTATAGGTGGCGATTAGCGCCAAAAACATAATAGCGGTCATTACCCATTTCTTTGCCACAGCCCACAAAATCAATCCCACCATCATGAGAATTAATAATATAGGGTATGTCATTCCAATATATGCCCATCGTGTATCTTCAAGCGGATTGACATAGCCGGCAAACGCAGAGAGGAGATACACAACTGCGAGAACCAAACTTAAGACAATGGCAATAACCTTTAGAATCGATAAAAACTTATTGCTTTTACGACTCGATTTCGCCTTCGTAGAATGCTTGTTGCTTTTGGGGGTTCCGGGGCGTTTCCGTTTAGTGGCGTCTAATATGTTTTCTTTCTTGCTCAATGCTGATTGTCGTAGCGTCTTGTTGTTATGCCGAATAGTTTCTTTCTTTCACTTTCTGTGAGAGATGCATATCCCGATCGCTTGATTTTCTCCAATATGATATTCATTTCCTGCTCGTCGTCTTCGGGCGATGGTGTGTTGCCATTTCCCGATGTCGATGGGGCGCGGAATGTGGCAGAGTGAGGCGCATTTCCGGCAGTGTTCGTTGTAGAACGACGCGGTTTTGAAGATGTAAATCGACGAGAAAAAGTTACAAGTCTATCCATCAAATTGTTGAATGGTGATGTGATGTCGCTTCCTTTTTTGTAATAATAGGCAAATAGAAATCCAATAATTGCACCGCCTATGTGTGCAATGTGTCCACCGGCATTCGATTCAATAATGCTGATGAAATCGATAATAATGGTTCCAACTGCAAGCCATTTTAGCGGAATTGCCCCGAAAAATATAACTCCGATTTTGTAGTCGGGCTCTTTCACTGCAGTTGCTACAATAATTGCCAAAATAGAAGCCGATGCGCCTATGAGGGATGCGCCATGGAGCACAGCCTCAAAATAGGGAAATACATTGTAGCATGCGACATAGAGAATAGCCCCTCCCAGTCCGCCATAAATATATAGCGCAAACATTTGTTTGGGAGTGAAAAATTTCAAGAACAACTGTGCAAACCAGTAAAAGGCAAGCATGTTGAATAAAATGTGGAAAAAATCGAAGTGGGCAAACATATATGTGATGAATGTCCAAGGCATTATCAGGCAACGCGATATGTCGGCAGGGACCCCCAGCCATGTGTGCACCGGTGGGAAACTAATACCTGTGAGTGTGAATACAACCTCGAGAGAGCGCAACACGATAAACACTCCGAGATTCACAATGAGAATACGCCACATGATTCCGCCTGTGGCATATTTTTCCTTTATGCTGTCAATAAATCCTGCCACCTATCACTCCTTTCTTTCTCCAATACAAAATGATAAGTAAACCGAACAACATTCCTCCAAGGTGGGCAAAGTGGGCAACTGATGCTTGAATGCCGGCAACTCCAAAGAATAATTCAATAAGTCCATAGCCTATCACAACATATTTAGTCTTAATTGGGATGGGAATGAACATAATGTACATTGGCGCGTTGGGGAACAACATTCCAAAAGCAAGCAGAATGCCAAACACCGCTCCCGATGCACCTATCGACACATAAGAATTCAAATAGCTGCTTATTAGGTCAAGTCGGTAGGCAAGTGCATATTGAACCGCTTCTTTGCCACTCATTACTATCTGGTCGTTTGCCACCAACGCAAAACTGTTCTCCCATGTGAGCATCCACACAAATTCCTGGAGCAATGCAGCTCCAATACCGGTGGATAGATAATAGAAAAGAAATCGTTTTGAGCCCCAAACCTGTTCGAGAACTTTTCCGAATAGGAACAGAGAGAACATATTGAAGAACAAATGGAATATGCTCGACGGGTCGTGCATAAACATATTTGTTATTAATTGTGCCGGATTGAAATCGGGGGCTGTCCAATAATGGAGACCAAGATATTGCACAAGGTCAAGCCCCATAATTTTGGGTAGGGTGATTGTCGCTACCCACATAAGGCAGTTTATTAAAATCAAATTCTTCGTAACCGGAGGTATCGAAGAAAAGAAACCTCTTTGTTGTTGATACATCGTAAATTTTGAATTAAACTATTAATTTACCTATTAAACATATTTATCCAAGTACAAAGATAATAAAGATTTTTGGGTGATAGGTGCGTATAGTTTATTTTTAGCATTTATTTATTAAATAGGTGTAAAAAAGAGCCGCGCTATTTCATCTCGCGGCTCTTAGTTCTCTGTATTTACAACCACCTTCAAGTTCGGATAATGACGTTATAAGTTGATAGGTAGCAGCATTGGCGTAAAATGCCGAAATGATGGCAAATAATGTGATTAGCTTTTTCTTAAATATTAATTGGTATTAATTCTTATCGCAATCGGGGAGAGCGCTTTCAATTACCTTATAGCTCTCTTCCATAACTGCATCGATATTATCGGCGTTTATGTCGATTGGTTTGTGGATAGTGAGGTGAATATGTCCCGGTTTGATTAGATATGTGGTTCGAGGCATCACTTTGAACGAGCCGTCGATAGTAACCGGCACAATAGGGAGGTTGAAGTCGATAGCGAGTTTGAATGCACCGCGCTTGAAAGGACGCATTTTTCCTGTCCAAGAACGAGCGCCCTCGGGAAACACGACGAGCGACATCCCTTGTTTCAATCTCTCCTTAGCTTCCTGCATTGTGTGTGCCACACCAGATGCCGACTTGTTATCAACAAAAATCTGCCCCGACACTTTGCAAGCCGCGCCTACAAATGGGATGTTCCCGAGGCTCTTTTTCATCATCCAGCGGAAGTTGTGATTCAAATATCCGTAGATAGAGAAGATGTCATAAGCCCCTTGATGGTTGGCAATAAAAACATAGGAGGTCTTCTTGTCGATGTTCTCGTTGCCGGAAACCGTTACTCTTACAAACATCAGTAGGCAGAACAATTTGCCCCATAACCGAGGCGGGTGGTATCCCCACCATGTTCCTGAGCCGAGGTATGAGCCGATAATTGTAGCCAGAGCCACAATTATTGTGGCAACGACAATAATTGGTGCTGCAATGCACCACTGGTAAATAAATAGCAATACTTTCATTTTGATGATGTTCCTTATTGTTCGATTATAGCAATTTGATCAGTTCAATGACCACTTCGGTTGTGGCGCGGTCGATAACCCTTGCTCTATTG
>JBJEKB010000041.1:0-5190 GCA_051878395.1 Muribaculaceae bacterium | reverse complement strand
TGGTACCGAGGGAGCAACAGCGGAAGAAAGCAGTGCAATTGGAATACTTATGCTTAGATGCATAGATAGCATTGTTAAAAATTGTTCTGCAAATAATTGTTATTATGAAGATACTGGAAATAATTTGGGTTATGGTGTATGCGTGGGAGGTCATAATTTAGTAGTTGAAAGTTGCAATATAGAAAATTGTAAACACGCTATAGCGAGTAGAGGATATTCTGTTAATATTATTTATAGAAATATGTTTTGAATTCCACCTTCTTGGCGATGAGTTCGTCATCGGGGCGAAGTTCCAGCGCCTTTTGCCAGTTTTCGACAGCGGCATCCGGCTCGCCGACCATAAACAGTATGTCGCCATAGTGGTCGTAGATTTCGGCGCTAAGCGAATCCTCCGCTTTGGCACACTCCATCGCCTTTTCGATGTAGAAGCGC
The DNA here is from genome assembly GCA_051878395.1 of Muribaculaceae bacterium. Taxonomy (GTDB): domain Bacteria; phylum Bacteroidota; class Bacteroidia; order Bacteroidales; family Muribaculaceae; genus W0P31-042. The sequence continues at coordinate 4,758 of JBJEKB010000041.1, read as the reverse complement.
GCGAGGCTGTAGTCCCGTTTCTTGAAGTATATCCATGCGTAGGTGTCGAGGTTTGACGAGTTGTTGGGGGAGTTGCGCACCGCCAGTGCCGAGAGGCGCTCGGCTTTGTCGAGCTCCACACCTTTCACGGCGAGGAAATAGGCGTAGTTGTTGAGAGCCATTGTGTTGGCAGGCATAATCTCGAGGGCGCGCTCGTAGCAGTCAAATCCGGCTGTGGTGTCTCCTTTCTGCACCAGTGCGTCGCCACGCGAGCAGTAGAGGCTCGACAGGAGTTGTGGCGAGGGGTTGGACTGTGTGCTATCCACCATGGCTATCGCTCTGTCGATTACATCCACCGCCTTGTCGTATTGCTTCATCTGCAGGTAGATAGAGGGGATGTATTGATACAGGTCGATGTTTCCGGGGTTGTATTCCAGACTCTTCTCGGCGGCTTCGGCTGCACGCTCCTCATCTTTGTTCATGATAGAGAGAATCATCACCTTGCTCCAGTCGTCGGCATTGCCGGGGTCGGTGTCGAGGGCGTATTGGAGTTGCTCCACAGCGCCCTTGTAGTCGTTGATTGTGGCGAGGTAGCGGCTGTAGCGGCGGTGTATTTCGCTTTCGTGGGGGTGCTGCTCAATGAGGGTGTCGAAAAATTTCACCACGCGGTCGTTGGCAATCGAGTCGTTTTCGCGCAGCAGGTTGTGGACTGCCACATCGAGCACCGAAATTTTGGTTTCCACATCGAGGTTGGCGCAGGTGATGGCCTGGTAGATGTTGTCGTCATATTTCGATGAGTCACCTTGGTTGTAGTAGATGCGTGCTTTGCGCATATACACGTTGCCGTCTTCCGGGTCGATTTCGGCGGCTCGGTCGAGGTAGTAGATTGCGCTGTCGGTCATCCCTATGGCGTCGAACACATCCGACATAAAGTTGTTGTACTCCACACTCTTCGGCGCTTCGGCGAGCAGTTTGCGCCCTTCGTTGATGAGGGCTGTGGTGTCGCCGCTTTGCAGATAGGTTTGCGCCTTGAGTGTCGCCATTCTGAATCCGAGGTCGGGTTCTTTGCCGAGGCGGTCATAGATTTCTATCGCCTTCTGTGTCTCTCCCTGCTTGGCGTAGAGTTGCGCAAGGAAATAGATCGAATCGAGTTTGCGCGGATACACCTCGCTGAGGTGCTTGAACACCGCCATCGCTTCTTCGGTGCGGTCGAAAGCGAGGCACACGCGTGCAAACACGTTTGCTTCGTTGTAGTCGTCGGGGTGGGCTGTAACGTATGGCAGCATGAGGTTGTAGATGATGTCGCCTGCGTTCTCCATCTGCCTGTATTTATCGCTGTTGATGAGCATTTCGCCATAGCGGAACGCTATGCTCTCGTCGCTCGGGTTGAGGCTGTAGGCTCCGGCGATGAGTTGGTAGTAGGAGTCGATGTTGCCCAGCGATTTCATCTTGGATGCTTCGATAAACATGTTTCGAGCCAGGACAGCGTTGTTCTCGCTCGCTTTGTCTATGCCGCGCGCCCAAGTGCCGAGGGTGGCTATTGCTATGCCGAGAATTATCAGTGTTATTCTTTTCATTGCCATTGTTTATTTCACACCTGTGTGTCCGAAGCCACCTGCGCCTCGTTCGGTGTCGTCGAGGTCATCCACTTGCGTGAGTGTGGCTTTGACATATTCCTTGATTACCATCTGGCAGATGCGCTCGCCGTTTTCGATTGTGAACGGCTCGCTCGACAGGTTGATGAGGATGATTTTTATCTCGCCGCGGTAGTCGGCGTCGATGGTGCCGGGGGTGTTGAGCACCGTAATCCCTTTTTTCAGCGCCAAGCCGCTGCGCGGGCGAATCTGGCACTCGTAGCCTTCGGGCAACTGGATGTGAAGCCCTGTGGGGATAAGCGCGCGCTCAAGCGGGCGGAGGGTTACCGGTTCGTCGAGCATCGCTCTCACATCCATTCCCGCCGAATCCTTGGTGCTGTATTCCGGTAGCGGATTGTTGCTGTGGTTTACTATTTTTACTTCGATTTCTTTCATTGTTCAAGTTGATGTTTTTGTTGATTGCGGCTACACTCGTTGCCGCTTCTATATTAATTTGCGAAAATAGTAATAAAAGTTGAGATTGTCGTTCATTTTCACGTTTTTTTATCCTCACTTTTGTTGTTCCGTTCAATTTTGTCGCTATTAATCTTAATTAAGACAATTTTATGCGCCTTTTGTGGCTTTGATGCTATTTTTGCACTGTTCTACTGTTTAACGAAATGAAAGCATCTTCTTTTTTACCAAGATTTGTCGCTCTGGCGGCGGTTGTCGCCTCTGCGATGCCGGGTGGGGCGTTCACTGTGATCGACTCGCTCGACAGGCTCCCCGTGGCGGCTGCCGCGGTGTATAACTCGCGTGGCGCGATGCTCGGCATCACCGACGATGCCGGTGGTTTCGCCGCTTCGGTTGGCGACTATCCGCTCTCGGTGCAATGCCTCGGCTACGAAATCGCCACAGTGCTCGCTCCGCAAGACACCGTGGAGCTGGCTACTCGCTTCTACAACCTCCCCGAGGCCGAGGTGTCGTCGGTGCCCAAAGATGGCGTCAAGGTTACCTTCTTCGTGCGCGAATACAACACGATGATTGCCGACGGCGACACCACGATGGTGCTCCGCGAGTGTATGGCTGATGTCATTCTCCCCAATCGCCCCAAGGTGAAGGGCTTCAAGGGGCACAACTCCATGCGTGTGCGCAATTCGCGCAATTATGCCCGATATTTCCTTCGCAACGGCACCGACAGCGTGGCGCGCAATGTGAAATATGAGTCGCTTCTCTCGGTGGCACACTGCGACACGCTTCTCCTTGCCGAGCCGGAGCGGCTTCGCGGCATCGACGCCGGGGTGGATTCGGTGATGAAAAAGGACACCAAGGTCCTGTTCCGCAAAAATGGTGCCGGATTTTTTGTTATGCGCGACGCCCTTGCCGGAAAGGAGGGGCATCGCTACTCCCCTAACGCCCTCAAACTCTTTGGTTTGACCATGGATTTCACCGAACTTTTCGTTTCCTCCTCTTTCCGCCTCAATGGCGACTATCGCTACCGCCTCCCCGACATGCAGCAGCGGTCGGTTGTCATTTCGGCAGTCGCTCGCGGCAAGATGTGGAAAAAGATGCTCAACGCTCGCGGCGACATCGGCATTCATGCCACTATCGACATCTATCCGGTCGATTTCGAGTATCTCACCGTCGAGGAGTGCCGCTCGCTCGAGAAGGAGGACCGCGGCAGCATCGAGTGGCGCATCCCGGAGTGGGTGGCTCCCCTCAGTCCACTGCAGCGCGACCTGGTGGCGCGTTGCATGGCTCTGCCACCTCAATAACGACAAAAAAGAAGGCAACACCTTGCAGTGTCGCCTTCTTTTACAATATAATCGGTCGATTATTTTGCGCTGTTCATCACGCGGCTCTTGATACGAGCCTTTTTGCCGGTAAGTCCGCGCAAATAGTACAATTTGGCGCGACGCACTTTACCATATTTGTTCACTTCGATGCTGTCGATAAACGGCGATTCGATGGGGAAAATTCTTTCTACACCGATGTTGTCGCTCATCTTGCGCACTGTGAAGCGTTTCTTTCTGCCTTCGCCTGAAATGCGGATTACTACACCGCGATAGAGCTGGATACGCTCTTTGTTACCTTCTTTGATACGGTATGCAACGGTGATGGTGTCACCGGGACCAAATGCGGGAAACTCTTTTCCACATGCAAATGCCTCTTCTGCAATCTTTATTAAGTCAACCATTTTCTTATATAATTAAAATGTTAGTATTATGTCGCAATGTAACAAGCCACAAGTCTTGCCAGAGATTACGAAAAGCGGTGCAAAGGTAGTAATTTCTTTTCATTCAACCAAACTTTTCCATGCCTCATTTCTCCCGACACCCCACCTCCCGCCTCCATTCCGTACTCTTTTCATAATATTTCCAATATTTTAAGTAAATTTCACATCGCGCGCCCAAATGCCCCCGCCTGTATTCGTTCATCATCATCGAATAATGATTTATCACCAATTGTATCGGTGGAATATGTATTTGCTTGTGCGGGCGCACCATTCGCCAAAAACACGTTAAAATAAGGTTAAATCACCAGTTCCGGCGCAATCTGCACGCGCCCCACATCTCCGCGCCATATCTTTGCAAAAAAAAATGCCTATTGGCCCTATTGGCCCTATAGAAAACATAACCCCCCGCGCTGTTTACGCAGCGCCCACACCAAGCCACAGGCGAGCGTCAGCGAGCCCCTCCGAGTGCTCCGAATGCTCTGAGTTCTCTGATACCCTTTGCCGACGAGCCGCCGCACCACGCAAGCCCAATTTTCATCAACACGCAGCACACGAGCCACAGTCCGCTATCTCCGCATCATCCAAAATGTAAGAATCAGCGCAAGGTATAGGCGTGCATATCTCTCACCCCGGGAGATTGCAGCTCTCCATACTCCAAGCGCAGTGCTCCCAACCGGATTTTTGGTCCAAATGTCTTATTTTGTGGTCTATTGTTCGCTTTTTAAAATTTTTTCTTCTCCGGCTATTGACTTTTCTTTTTTATGTGTTATATTTGCATAAACATATAGGGAGGACGACATGATTAATTTAGATTGCCAAAATTCCCCATATTCATACCATTTAATAGCAGTAACTATTCAGCTATCCGAAAGCATTACAAAACTGCTATTGAAAAACCATCATAAGGACTGGTCGATTAGGTTAGCTATCGGTCTGAAAATCAATAAAATAATTTGAAAAATAATTGCT
>JBJEKB010000040.1:0-5233 GCA_051878395.1 Muribaculaceae bacterium | reverse complement strand
ATCGAGGCGCTGGTTGATAGACACCATCACGCCGATGCTCATGCAAGTGGCGATAACCTGGTTGACATTCACGTCCATCATCACAGCGAGGTCGTTGGCTGTAACGAATTCGGTGATTTTCAACACCTTGCTCTCGGCTGCTTCTTGTTCGGAAGCCTCGCGCTCACGTTCGGCGAAAAGTTCGCGTTTCTCCTTGCGCCATTTCGAAGCCTTCTTCTGGGGCTTGTTGGTGAGACGAGCGAGAGTCTCTTTAATCTGTTTCTGTACCTCCTCCTCGTTGACTTCGGTTTTCAACGGGCGGCGGTTTTTCTCTTTCTTAGAGCCTTGAGCGGCAGCATTGTTGTCCCTGTTATTCTTGTTTTTGCCGCCTTTGTCGCGCTGAGAATTGTTGCCAATCTGGTTGGCGCTCTTCTCGATGTCGATTTTCTCGGAATTGATGCGTTTGCGCTTGCTGCGACCCGAGCCGGAATCGCCCGAAGCGGCAGCAGCGGCGGCATTGCGAGCCTTTTCCTTGTCGATACGCTCTTTGCGACGCTCCTCCTTGCTCTTCTTCTTGGGACGAGTTTGGGAATTAATAGCCGAGAGGTCGATTTTGCCCACAACATTGATAGAAAGTCCGGTTTTGGGAGTACCGAGAGTGAAAATTTCCTCTTTCGGTTCCTCGGTTTTGGGAGCCGGAGTTTCGGCAGGCTTCGGAGCCGGTTTCTGCTCCTGTTTGGGAGCGGGGGCAGGCTGAGCGGGGCGTTGCTGCTGTTTTTTGGGCTGCTCGGCAGGCTTTTGTTCTTTTGGCTTGGGCTGCGGTTCCTGCTTTTTGGGCTGCTCGGCGAGTTTCGGAGCAGGCTTGGGAGCAGGTTTAGCCTCTTGTTTCACCTGGGGCTTCGGTTCCTGCTTGGGGGCAGGAGCGGGCGCATCCTTTTGGGGTTGCGGCTTGCGAGGCTCATCGAGATTGATTTTGTCGATAACTTTAGGTCCTTTCAACTCCACAGTTGTCGTAATCTCGACAGGTTTATCCTCCTTGGGCGTGGCGACTTTCTTCTCCTTCTGACGTTCCGAAGAGAATTTTTCCGATTGATGCTTGGTGTCCATATCGCTTTTGAATGCCTTCACGAGCATCTCGTAGGCATCGTCGGAGATGCGAGTGTTAGGACCGGAGTCAACGGTAATGTTTTTCTTGTTAAGGAACTCAATAAGGGTTGAAATACCCACGTTCAGGTCTTTTGCTGCTTTACTTATTTTAATCGGCATATTTAATTAAGAGAATTGTTTTGAAATAAAGGAAAAAAGAATAAAATGGAGTTGAGAAGGAGTCCCGCGCGAGGCGGGACCTATAGATTAGTCCTCAAATTCCGCCTTGAGGATTCTGATGACATCGTCAACAGTGTTTTCTTCAAGGTCGGCTTTCTCGATAAGTTCTTCCTTTGGAGTGTTGAGCACCGCCTTGGCAGTGGCACAACCCATATCCTTGAGAGCGTCGATAACCCAAGTGTCGATTTCGTCGCTAAATTCGTCGAGATAGATATCCTCTTCGTTGTCGTCGAGGTCGCGGTAAACGTCGATTTCGTAGCCGGTGAGCATCGAAGCGAGTTTGATGTTCAAGCCGCCTTTACCGATAGCCTGAGCCACCTCTTCCTGGCGGAGGAACACCTCGGCGTGTTTAGTCTCCTCGTTGAGACGGATAGAGGAGATTTTGGCAGGGCTGAGGGCGCGCTGGATGAAGAGAGCGGGATTGGTAGTGTAGGGAATCACATCGATATTCTCGTTGCGAAGCTCGCGCACGATACCATGGATGCGGCTACCCTTAACACCGACGCAAGCGCCAACCGGGTCGATACGGTCGTCGTAGGACTCGACAGCGATTTTGGCGCGCTCGCCAGGGATACGGGCAACAGCCTTGATGAGGATAAGTCCGTCGTGGATTTCGGGCACCTCGAGTTCAAAGAGGCGGCGCAAGAAAGCCTCGCTTGTGCGAGACACCATAATTTTGGGATTGTTGTTTTTGTTATCCACACGGTCGATAACGGCTCTCACAGTGTCGCCCTTGTGATATTGGTCGGTGGGAATCTGCTGGTCGCGGGGCAAGAGAAGTTCGTTCTTGTCGTCGTCGAGCAGGAGAATCTCCTTTTTCCATAACTGATACACTTCGCCGGTAACCAATTCGCCTTCGAGGTCTTTAAACTTGGTATAAACGGCATCCTTCTCGAGGTCGAGGATTTTGGAAGCCAAAGTTTGACGAAGGTTGAGGATAGCGCGGCGGCCGAATTTGGCAAAATCGATTTTCTTAACGTGCTCCTCGCCCACTTCGCAGTCGGGGTCGGGATCATCGGGGTCGTTGTGAGCGTCGGTAACAGAAATCTGCTTGTTAGGGTCTTGGACTTCACCGTCGGGGACCACTTCGAGATTCTGATAGATTTCACAGTCGCCCTTATCGGGGTTCATAATCACGTCGAAATTCTCGTCGGAGCCAAACATTTTAGCGAGCACGCTACGGAACGACTCCTCGAGGACACTAATCATAGTGGTTTTGTCGATGTTCTTAAGTTCTTTGAACTCCGCAAATCCATCAACGATGTTGATAGTTTCTTCTTTTTTTGCCATAATTCTATTTAAACTGAATTAAGTATTTAGTATATTTTGTTTCGTTATAATTCAAAGTAACAGTCTCCTCCACCATCACAGGGCGTTTTTCGCCGGGACGCTTCACCTTCTTGGCTACGGTGATAGCGAAAGAGTCGTCGCCCACCTCGGAGAGGACACCTTTGAGTTTCTCGCCGGCGGAGGTGAGCACCTCTACCTCGTTGCCGAGATTCTTCTCATATTGCGCCTTCACCTTGAAAGGAGAAGTGAGTCCGGCGCTCCCCACTTCGAGTTGATAGTCGTCGATGTCGCCATCGAAATGCTCCTCGATAGCGCGGTTGAGATTGGCGCAGGAGTCGATATCGACGCTTTCCATGCTGTCAACCTCCACAACTATGCAATTATTCTTGTCGATAGTGATATCCACAAGAAACAAATCGGAATCGGCCAACTGCGATTCAACAAACTCTTTTAAATCGATTTTATTAATCATGCGATGGAGTGCCAAAAAATAATAAAAATGAGGGAGCAACCTGCCCCCTCCTAATTCTTTGCAAATATACAACAAAAAGCGACAAAATGCAACCGAAAGCCTCAAACAGCGGTGAAAAGAGCGGGAGTTACATAAAGATTTATATTTAATTAACATTTATCGGCAATAAAAAGGGCACAACAGCGGCACATCTTAGCAAGATTTAACACGAGGGGCAGCGTTATCCGCATCCGAGACACGCGGCAAATACAAATTTGTAATAAAAAACGATGGAATTTAGGCAAATCGCCCGAAAAAACGAGCCTCGGAGAATGGGATATTTCAAGTAGAATTGTTATTTTTGCAATGGAAAACAATAAACTCTAAATATAAACAACTATGGATGTAACAGTACTTTACAATCTCACCTACGGCTTATACGTTGTAGGCACAATGGACGGCGAACGCCCTGTGGGATGTGTTATCAACACATGTTTCCAGGTAACAAGCCAAAATCCCATTATCGCAATCTCGCTCAACAAGAACAACCACACCACCGAGGTGCTGAAACGCAACCCTCGCTTCTCGCTCTCGATAATCACCGAGGATACCGATGTTGTAACCATCGGCACATTCGGTTTCCAATCGTGCAAGAACGAAGGAGTTGACAAATACGGCGAATTTGGCTACACAATGCACGAAGGCGCACCGCTCGTGAACGGCAAATTTGCCGGACGCCTTGTGTGCGACGTGCTCAACATGGTAGATAACGAGACCCACATGGTGGTGCTTGCCCGCGTAGTTGACACAGTGAAAGGGGAAGGACACCCGATGACCTACGAATACTACCACAAAGTAGTGAAAGGGAGCGCGCCCAAAAACGCCCCCACCTACCGCGAGGAGCCGAAACAGGAAGCAGCCCCGGTGAAGAAGAAATGGCGTTGCGATGTGTGCGGCTACGTGGTTGAAGCCGACGCACTTGCCGACGACTTCAAATGCCCGATTTGCAAAATGGGTCGCGAGCACTTCAAGGAAGTGTAAATCCAAAGCCTAATTGAATAAAAATGGGTGTATCAAAGTATTTTGGTGCACCCTCATTTATTGGGATATCTGTTCAACTGTTTTATCAAAAAATTTTCTGAAATCGTCGCAAATTGAAATAATTTCTATAATTTTGTCTTTAGGGAACATAATGGTTGTTTTTTTGATGTTTATTCGCACAATAAAATTACTAAATAAAGCTACTTCCCTAATTTTTAATTAATTATATTTCATAGAACTCACGACATGATTAATAATATGAATTATAAAGACAACATATACCAACTTCTTTCACATGGTGAGCGAGTAACGCTCGAATGCAAAAAAGCGCAACATAGTGTTCCCAATTCGTTATGGGATACTTACTCCGCTTTTGCCAACACCTATGGAGGGACAATTATTCTTGGTGTTGTGGAACACATTGAAGAGCAAGATGAGTCTAAACATTTTGAAATCATTGGAGTGGAAGATGCCGATAAGATTCGTAAGGACTTGTGGAATATTATTAATAATAAAGAGAAAGTCAATGTAAATCTGCTCCGTGACGAAGATGTGAAGACTGTAAATGTAGATGGTAGAAGTATTGTAGTTATAAACGTGCCGCGTGCCGAAGCGACTATGCGCCCAATATATATAAATAATAACCTATCACGAGGAACATTCAAACGCAACCATGAAGGTGACTACCATTGCACAGAACAGGAGTTAAAGATGATGCTCCGTGATGCCAATGATGCGGGGAATGACAGGATGATATTGGAACACTATGACATGGATGACATTGACATTCCGACTTTGGAGAGTTACCGCATTATGTTCAAGACAGATAATCCTGACCATGTTTGGAATAATCTTGGGCATAAGGAGTTCCTTCTGCAATTGGGTGGCTATGCCATTGATAGAAAAGAAAGAATCGAAGGACTTACAATGGCGGGACTGCTGATGTTTGGAAAAGGTCTGCCGATACGTGATAGGTTTGATAATCTGCGGATGGACTATATCGATAAGTCTCACCTCATAGGAGAGCAGCGTTATAGCGACCGTTTAACCTACGATGGAAGGTGGGAGAATAACCTATATAACTTCGTGCGGATGGTATTGCCTAAATTGACAATTGACCTACCACGCCCATTTCAAATGGAGGGA
>JBJEKB010000039.1:0-5244 GCA_051878395.1 Muribaculaceae bacterium | reverse complement strand
GGAGTGCCCCACTTTGTCATCTCCTCGCGGGGCTCAAGAATACGGAACAACGCTGTTACCGTGGTGTCTTTCACATCGCGGTAGCAACCGGGCTGGTTAAGCTCGTGGCTGCTCAATCCGGTACCTGCAGCCGGAGAATACGGCTGGATGGTGTAGCCTTTATAAAGCAGACCTTTTTCATAAAGGCGGCTCAAAAGCCACCACAAGGTCTCGATATACTTGTTGTCGTATGTGATATATGGGTCGGTCATATCCACCCAGTAGCCTACACGGTGAGTGAGGTCCTCCCACTCTTTGGTGTATTTCATCACCTCTTTGCGGCACGAAGCATTGTAGTCGTCAACCGAAATCTTCTTTCCGATATCCTCTTTGGTGCTTCCGAGTGTTTTTTCTACACCAAGTTCTACAGGGAGTCCGTGAGTGTCCCACCCCGCCTTGCGCATCACCTGATAGCCCTTCATTGTCTTGAAACGACAGATGATGTCTTTGATTGTACGAGCCATCACGTGGTGAATACCCGGCATGCCGTTTGCCGACGGCGGTCCTTCATAAAACACAAACGAAGGACAACCCTCACGTTCTTTTATACTTTGAGTAAATACATTCTCTTCATCCCATTGTTGAAGCACCTCCTCATTGATTTCAGAGAGGTTCAAGTTTTTGTATTCAGGGAATTTCTTTTTCATATATATGTTGTAAAATCGCGATTATTAAAATTATGTGCAAAGTTAATGATTATTTTGGTAATAAGCGCAAAATCATCTATTTCACGCCCAGTTTTCCACCTTTCACCCCGGCTCCGAGGCTGAAAATGTTGTGGTCGTAGCTCACGGTCTTCATTCCGCTTTCGCGATTGCGTTTCAACGCCAAATCCACGAGGGTGTCCATCAATTTATCGAATGGTATTCCGGTAGCCTCCCAGAGGTAGAACGAGAGCGAACCCGGGATGGTGTTGATTTCATTCACATAGATGTTGCCGTTGGAACGGTCGATAATCATATCCACACGGCTCACGCCATGGCAAGAAAGCACCCTGAAGGTCTCGCCTGCGAGGAATTGAATACGCTTTGTTACTTCGTCGGGCAATTCTGCCGGGATGCGTTTCTGCGAAGCCTGCATACCTTTTGCGCCTTTGCTTCCGCCCATATATTTGTCCTCGTAGCTGAGGATTTCGCCGCTCTTAATCGGCTCCTCACACACCGAGGTGCGGTAGTCATCGCAGTCGCCAAGCACCGAGCAGTTGATTTCCTGCAATTCCTCCACCATGTGTTCGACAATGATGCGTGTCGAATAGATTTCGGCGCCATCGATTTTTTCGATGAGTTGCTCTCTATTTACAGCGCGACCGATTCCCACGCTCGAACCGAGGTTTGCCGGTTTTACGATTACGGGATAACCGAGTTTGCTTTCGATTTTCTCAATCAAGGCATCGCGTTGCGAGAACCATTGCTTGTCGGTGAACCACACATAGTCAACCACCGGGATGTCGCACGCCTGGAGAATCATCTTCATTGTGATTTTATCCATGCCATTGGCGCTCGACAAGGTGTTGCATCCGGCATAGGGAATGCCTATGGTCTCGAGCACACCCTCGAAGATTCCATCCTCGCAATTGGTGCCGTGGAGCACCGGAATCACAACATCGAGCGTGGTGAGCACTGCCGAGCCAAACATCGGCTTTTTCACGCGATAAAGGTTATAGTCGCCATAGTGCGGCGCCATATACACCTCCTCCACCTTCTTGAGAAGCGATGGAATATCCTTGTAGTTGGCTATATCGAGCAACGCTTCTCCGGTGTACCACTTCCCTTGCTTGGAAATGTATATGGGAGTTACGTCATATTTATCTTTGTTTATGGCACTCATCGCTTGAGATGCCGAAATTACCGAGATTTCGTGCTCGGTGGAACGGCCACCGAAAAAAACACCGACATTTGTCTTCATCTTAATTCATTAAAGTTCAACGATTTAAGGTTGCACCGCAGTTTTATCCGCGACACAACACTTTTTGAATTGCAAAATTACTCTTTTTTTGTCGTTTTACCACTATTCCAAGCCCCTTTTTTACACAACAATATCAACAAAGATTTATATTGCGCAGGTCTTGATTAAAAAGGCGATACCGATTACGAGGAGCACAAGAACCACCGTATATACAAGGCAAAGCAGCAATGTGATGACTGTAGCCACTATAGTGCGGCGAATCCACTTCACAATTCGGCACGGAAACGCTTTCCACATCGTTATCAATACCATTACCGAAGTGTAGGTGAGCGATAGAGCATCAACTTGCTCAAATCCAAAACATTCAGTTGGCGTGAGCAGAATATCGAGAACGTAAAGCAAGCACCAAAAGTAGATGCCGGCAAACATATATTCCACCCAATTGAATCGGTGCGAACCCGCATGTCGAAAGGCGTAGCGCAACGCTATCACAATGGGTGGCGTGGCAAGAATTGCGGTTATCGACTCGTTGCCTACAAGCACTTTGAGAATCGAATAGATATCCACCCCTTCCACAATATCGGTTATCTCCTCATGGTCGATGCTATCCAACCCGAGCCAGGAGCGGAACACGGTGTCGTAGAACACCAGGAGCACAAGCATCACAAGCGGGGAAGTGTATTGTACTCGCTTCCCTTTCAGATAGTCGCTGACGAGTGTCCACGGAGACAACAGGAGCATCTTGGCTGTGCGGAAAAAGTTGCCGTTGACGCGCAAAATGCCGTTGATTGAGTGCTGCGCGAATGTTTTCTTGGTGAGGCGGGCAGTGTCGGTCGGTTGCCCGCAGTGTGGGCAATACTTCCCGGTGCAACGCTCGCCACAATTGAGGCAGACGACAACGAATGAGGATTTTTTATGTTTCGGACGCGGTGGTTTCGCCATAATTTACTCTACTTTTTGAGCAAGTGCCTGCCACAGTGCATCATCGGGGACAGGTGCGGTTACATCGATTGGCTGCTTCGACACCGGGTGCACAAAACGGATGTTGTGGGCTTGCAGCGAGATGCTTCCATCGGGATTGCTCCTCTTTGCCCCATATTTCAAATCCCCCTTTATCGGGCACCCGATTGCCGACAACTGCACCCTTATCTGGTGCTTGCGCCCGGTGATGAGTTGAATCTCGAGCAAATGATAGTTGTCGCCGTGTGCTATGACACGATATTTCAGGATAGATTTGAGCGCACCCTCTTTTGGTGTAGTGGAGGCATAGGATTTGTTGTTTCGCTCTACGGTGGTGATATAGTGTGTGAGGGTGTCCTCCTCTTTCGGCGGCAGGTTTTTCACTATCGCCCAATAGGTTTTGTGCACATCGCCGTTGCGAAACAGGTCGTTCATTCTCGTCAATGCCTTGCTTGTCTTGGCAAACACCACCAACCCTCCCACAGGGCGGTCGAGACGATGAGTTACGCCACAAAAAACATTGCCCGGCTTGGCATATTTCTCCTTTATCCATTGCTTGACAATCTCGGAGAGAGGGGTGTCGCCGGTTTTATCCCCCTGGACTATCTCTCCGGGGACTTTATTGACAATAATTATGTGGTTATCCTCATAAACTACCTGCATTGTGAGAAGTTTTTTGTTTTGAAAGTGCAAAAATAGTAAAGAAATTGCATATATCACCTACCCTAAGAGCACTTTTTCCCATCGGTCGATGTATAATTCGGGCGAAAAACGCTCGGAACGCTCAAATGCCGCCTGTGCTTTGCTCCTTAGTTGCTCGGGCGATGATATCATGGTCGCAACTGCATCGGCGTAATCTTCGGGCATGAGCGATTGCACTATCACACCTGCATCGTTGCCGAAAATATCGGGTGCTGCACCGCAATATTTGCTTGCGACGGGCACACACCCATGCGCCATCGCCTCGACAAACACATTCCCGAAAGATTCGGAATAGGATGTATTGACAAGCACCGAAGCGCGGTCATAGATTTCGTCAAGACAGGGAGTTGGTGGCTCAATCGTGATATTGGGGATGGCGTGTCTCGAAATGTAGCGTTTCACACCGCTCAAAGCCTCTCCATCGCCTATCATCAATGCTTTCCAATCGGGGAATCGAGCCACAAGGAGCCGCCACATCTTCACAAAAAGCATCGGATTTTTCTCAAAAGAGGTGAAACGACCTATAAACACAATGAGCCGTTCTTTGGCAAGCGGAAGTCCGCGCATGGTGTTGCCGTAAGAGTTGGGTATCGCCACAAAATGCGCTGTATTGATGCCGACAAAATCGCCGACAATCTTTACATACGATGGCGACAGCATCACCACGGCGTCGGCAAGTATGTCGCACCGCTGATATTCAGCCTTTAGTTTCGGTGTCATATAACGTCGCATCATGCCCGGGAATAGAAACCCTCCCACCGAATAGACAAATTCTTTAACGCTGTGATACGGCATCAGATACTGCTCTCGAAACGGGAACACCCGATGTAGCGGAAAGCAATGCACCGCTGCCACCTTGCGTATTTGCAAGTCTGCCGGAATATTTTCAAGGAAGAAATACCGATTATTAAGAACTGCTCGCTGAAACAACACCGTGTCTATTTCAAGACCGCGAAGCAACTTGCAGTAAAACTCTACACAAGAGGCATCATAGGCGTAATCGGCATCACTTGGCATGACAAATTCGGGTGCCGGGCTGTCGAAATCGGCAGTGAACGGTATGCGCCGAGTGTATAGGAAATACACTTTGTGCCCGCGCGAAATTAGTCCCCTCGCAAGGGTGTGGCTGCAAGCCTCTATCCCTCCGACAACCGGATTACATCTCTCCCTATTTATTATTAGCAGTTTCATCCTCTCAAATAATTATACACTCGACGGTTGAACATGCGCATTCCCCGGCTCGACACCGACATGAGGCTATGGCATACGATGAGATAGCAAACGGCAAAGATCGCAAGTCGCACAATGGTGTCGGCAAGCAACGAATCAAAAAAGTGCATGGATTCTACTATCCACGACACAGCAATGTATGTAATAACCATGATGCCGAGATTGCGCACTATTGTTCCAAAATATAGCCAAACGCTTCGCTTAATGCCTCGATAGAACAGGAATACCGGTTTCCAAATGAGCACAAAGAAGAATTGCGTGATTACCACTCCCATAACCACTCCGGTAATGCCATAATATTTGCCGAGGAGTATCGACAACCCTATGTTGAGAATCGACTCGGTGAGGGGTGCCCAGATGTCGGAAAAGAGTCCGTATGCGCTGATGAAATTATCTATTACGACACGT
>JBJEKB010000038.1:0-5268 GCA_051878395.1 Muribaculaceae bacterium | reverse complement strand
TGCAATTGGAATATGAGCATGGCAAGCCGCGCAATCCTTTCATCAATGCCGGCGCTTTGGTGCTCACCGATGTGCTACTCAGCCATTTGGAAAATCCGGAAGATTTTTTCATTCATTTCGTGCGGAAGTTGGCGCACAATCCCGCCATCAATTATTCGCGCGAGGTGGCGATGTCGGAATATGGTTGTTGCTATCTCAATGCCTCCATCGCCTATTTGCTCAAGCATCACGGCAATCTGCAAAACAGCGTGGACGATGTGCTGCGCTTCTATTGCCTGATGTGCTCTGTGGAGATGAGTTGCAAAGATTTGGCGCAAGCCTTTTCCGCATTTGCCCGCAGCAATGAGCCATTCTCGCACGGCGGGGTGCAGCTCACCCCCTCTCGGGTGAAGCGCATCAATGCCATTATGCAAACTTGCGGCTTCTACGACGAAGCCGGCGAATTTTCTTTCTTGGTGGGTTTACCGGGCAAGAGTGGCGTGGGCGGCGGCATCGTGGCGCTGTGTCCGGCCAAGTATGCCATCGCCGTATGGAGCCCGCGACTCAATGCGCGAGGCAACTCCATCATGGGGATGAAAGCACTGGAATTGTTCACTACCCTCACCACACAATCCATATTTTAACTCAAGTTTCGCAAGTATTAATCTTTGGAAGTTAAGAAGTTAAAGAAGTTATCACTCGCTTCGCTCGTTAGAAGTTAAGACGATAGTCATTGCTTGATGATGAACTTAGCGGTGATTACAATCTTCAATCCCATTTTTCACTTGCGAAACTTGAATAATCATAATGACAGTAGAAGATCAACCTCATTTCTAACGTTAAAAGGAGTGGCGCGATGTCGAGCCACTCCTTTTAGCATATTCCTGCGATTATTATCGGGTTGGGGAGAGGGCTATGTGCAACTGGTTGAGCATTTCGGGGATTACCTGGCTGTCGTAGTCTGCGCTACCGCCCATCATCGAGCCGAAACTGCCGAGATTGTCGGAATTGAAGCCGTGGTTGGCACCTTGGATGGTGAACAAAGTGGCGTCGGCGTATTTCTCAACCGCCTTTTCGGAGTAGGAAATCTTCACAATAATGTCTTCCGAGCCGTGGAAAATAGCCACACGATGGGCAAACTTGCCGATGTTGGCATAGACGTCATATCCGCGCATCGCATCGCAAAATGCCTCGCTGTAGCCCATTCCGGTGCTGCCGCCAAGTCCGCCGAGACCTCCAAGGTTGCCGAGGCTGCCGCCAAACTGGTCGAGCATGGCGATGAGGTCGGGGATATTGAAAGCCGGATAGAAGAGCACCAAGCCCTTGATTCCGAGTGTTTCGTCTTCGGCAGTGAGAGCCGAAACAAGTCCGCCCATGCTTGAGCCGAGCAGACAGATTTTGTCGGCGTCCACGCCGTCAGCCGCCTTGATGCAGGCGATAACAGCTTTCAGGTCTGCCACCTCGGTAAACACGGTCATCTCCTCGGTGTTGCCGTCGCTGCGGCTCTCCTCACATGCTCCGCAGAAGTCGAACGCATAGGCATTCATCCCATCCTCAGCAATCGCCGAAGCGTAGGCGTTCATGGCATCGGCAGTGAGGTTGGCGCTGTGTGAGAGAATAACGGTGGGGAGTTTTGCCCCGTTCTCGACACCCTTCGGGCGATAGAACTTGCCATAAATGCGGTTCTCTCCATTCATGCAGTAGAATTCCTGCACAGTGAACGAGTTGTCATCGTCGGGGTCGGAAGAAGCGGGAAGAAATTCGATGTGGTCAATCTCCTCCATATTGTAGGTGATTGCGTCGCCGGTTTTGGGATACACCACGACCTTTTGCGCCACAGCAGAGATTGCGATGAGAGTGGCTGCGAGAGTTAAAGCTATCTTTTTCATTGTTTTATTGCGATTTTAAAAGTAGAACAATCTGTTTTTACGATATACACACCTGTGGGGAGGGCAGGGGAGGAGTAAGCGCCTGTGCTGTCGCATCGCGCGCTTGCCACAGTGGTGCCGTTGAGCGCGATGATGCCCACTGCCGATTGCGGTTGTAGCCCTGAGATGCTCAATGAGCCGCCGCGAAGCGTGATTTTCACAGCATCGGCGGGCGAATTATCAACACCGGCGCTTTCGGTGCTGAAGTCAAACCGGGCAAAATCGGTGAGAGGTAGAGCCGCCTGGGCGTTTGCGCCTGTGATTTTCATTTCCGTGTCGGTAAATTCCACATTCACCCCTTCCGAGAGGTCGAATTTGAGCAGATTACCGCTCGCCGTGGTAACAACCACCGTTTGGTAAGGCTCTTGCGAGTGAATAGTTGCAGTGCCGCAAGCGATTGCCGCGATGCACGCAAGAACTAACAATTTTGGTTTCATGCGAATATATGTTTTGAAATAATCGGTGCAAAAGTAGCGATTAATTCTGTTTTTATTATTATTTTTGCATAACATTTCTACCACCAAAATTCTTATGAGGAAAATTATGCTCATTTTATCGATATTTTTTGTAATTGTTTTGGCATTGCTGGTTTATGCAATGTTCCCATCGTTGTTTTTTGCCTCCAAAGGGTATTCAGCCCGCGAAATCAAGGACTTGACAGTGGTTGCGCACCGCGGCGGAGCAAGCATCGGGATGGAGAACTCCCTGTCTTGCATCGACAAGGGGATACGCGCCGGCGCCGATATGATTGAGATAGACCTCCACCTCACCGCCGATGGTGTTGTGGTGGTGTGCCACGACCAGAGCATCGACCGCACTACCGATGGCGAGGGGCTTATCCGCGAACTCACATTGGAGCAAATCCGCACCCATCATCTCGTTGATGCCGATGGAAACGCCACATCGGAGACCATTCCCACCCTCGAGGAGGTTCTCGACCTTGTTGGCGACCGTTGCCGCTTGCTCATAGAGATAAAGCGCACCCAGGACATCTATCAAGGAATCGAGCAAAAAATGCTCGACATTCTCGAGGCTCACAATATGCTCAACAGGGTGGTGGTGCAGTCGTTCAACGACTCCGTGCTTGCCAATATTCACGCAATCCGCACCGATGTGCGCCTCGAAAAACTCCTATTCTGCAAGTTGCCGCTCATCCCGGTGATATTCGACGGAACCTTCTCGCGGTTTGATTATGAAAAGTATAATTATATAAAATCATTCAATTTCTTCTATGGCGGAGTGGATAATTCGATGATAAAAACATTGCACTCGCATGGCAAGGAAGTGAAAATCTGGACAATGGAATCGCCCGAAGAATCGGTGCATCTCGCTGTAGATGCCGTGATTACCAACCGTCCGGACCTTTGGCAATAATACGGCGTTAAAAAGTCTAAAAATTGCCCTAAAAATTGCTTGATTTAGGTGAATGTAACAATATTCATTTGTTATTCACTAAATTTTGTTATTTTTGCCGTTAGAAAATTCATCATACTAAATATTAAATCCTTTTTTATGAACAAATTTTATCTTACTCTTCTTGCAATAGCGACAACAGTGAGTGCCGCTTTTGCCGAGGTCGTTACAATCGACTTCACCGACACCGAGCAATTAGCCGCGATGGGCTATACAGCTCCAACAACCAATCTTAAAATTGCCAATGGCAGTGAATTTAAGCAAGGCAATTTCACGTTTACCAGCGTGAGCGGAAGCAACCGCATCTATAATAGCGCTGCCGCTGCCACTCCGGGTCTTGAGTTCCGCGGCTACAAAGGAGGTTCCCTTAAATTCTCTGCAGCCGAAGGCCTTGTAATCAAGAAAATTGAATTTACAGGTGCCATCCTCACCAATCCTGTTACCGCTTCGTTAGGCTCATACGTTTTGGGCGAGAACAGCGGCAATTTCAACACCGCCACTTGGATTGGCGATGACGCCGAAATGACATTCACTCTCGGTGGCAATATGAGCATCACCAAGATGGTGGTTACTCTCGACGGTCCATCAGCGGTTCGCTACCCTGCCATCACTCCCAACGGTGGTATTTACTATTCGGGCATGAACGCTCCGGTGGCAGTTGCAATTACTACTCCTACAGAAGGCGCCAAGGTAATGTACAAGACCACACAGGCTCCCGAATATCAGGAATACACAGCCCCGATTTCCGTTGCCGAAAGCACAGTGGTAACTGCCAAGGCAGTGTTGGGCGATGTCGAAACAATTGAAGTGTCATCGACATTCACAGTGTATCCCGCAACCGGTGTGGCATCTGTTGCCGAGTTTAACGCTCTCGAGAATGGTACAAATGCCTATTTCACAGTGCCCCTCTATGTTTGCCACCAGCAAGCCGATTTATATGGCAAATATGTAATCGCAACCGATGGCAGCGGCTATGTAGTGCTTCAAGGCGACATCGCCAAGACAGTTTCCAACGGTGATAAACTTCCTGCCGGAGTGGGTGGACAGGTAGCCATAAACACAGATTCATATTACAACCGTGTCCTCAAATTGGAAGTAAGCACAGTGAAGGATGCTACACCTTCTCACGCTGTTCTCCCCGAGACTGTAACCATCGGTCAAATCACCGAGGCTTACGACTCCCACTATGTTTATCTCAAGAACGTAACAGTAACACCTATCGACTCTTGGGATGCCACATTCGCCGATGCTACCGGTTCTATCAAGGCCTATGACTTGATGACGAAATTCCCATCACCTCTTGCCGGTACCTACAACATCACTGGCGTTGTAACCGTAGAGGCAAGCCTCGATGGCAACACATTGAAAGTGTTCCCCATCTCGTTTGAGGCTGTAGAATCTACATTCACATTCATCGACTTCTCCAACACCGAGCAATTCGGCATCACAGCACCGGCATCGGGCAAATATGTCAATGTACCTGACGGCACATCGTTCACCGTTGATGGCATCACATTCACCAGCGTGAAGAGTGGAACCACAAACACTCGTTTCTATAATAGTACAGCCGCTGCTTCCAAGGGTGTTGAACTTCGCGTTTACAAGCCCGGTCAATTCAAGGTGGCAGCACCCGAAGGTATGGCTATCAAGAAAATCGTGTTCAAGGGCGCAACAATCTACGCTCCAGAGGTAAGCTGCGGTGTGTTCACACTCGGTTCAAAGATGGACGGCTTTTATGAGGCTGAATGGATTGGCGACGATACCGAAGTAACATTTACCCTCACTTCTGCCGGCAACATGTTTATCAAAACTGCCACTATCTATGTAGCTCCGCAGAGTGCAGTTCGCTATCCTTCGTTTGCACAATCGGCAGAAACATTCATCGATGGTGTAAACCTCCCCGGAACAGTAACAATCACCAGCGCAACAGAAGGTGCAACAATCAAAT
>JBJEKB010000037.1:0-25216 GCA_051878395.1 Muribaculaceae bacterium | reverse complement strand
GCACCTTGTCGATTGTGAGTCCGAACAAATCCACAATCTGAGTGGAGAAAATCGTGAGGGCGATACCGCTCGTGAATCCCACCACAATAGGATAAGGGATAAACTTGATAATTGTCCCCAACTTGAACACACCGAGAAGCACAAGTATTACACCCGCCATGAATGTGGCAACGGCGAGCCCCGCCAAGCCGAAATTCTGGATGATGTTATACACAATGATGATAAATGCTCCGGTGGGACCGCCAATCTGGACACTGTTGCCACCGAGCGCCGAAACAAGGAAGCCACCGATAATGGCGGTAATCAATCCCACAGTGGGTGTTACGCCACTCGCAATACCAAAGGCGATAGCAAGAGGGAGGGCAACGATGCCCACAACAATACCTGCCACCAGGTCATCCTTCAATTTTCCGACGTTGTAATCTCTAATTTCCGTGAAGAACTTAGGCTTAAATTCTACCTTACTTGATAAATTCATAGAATTGTAGTGTAAACATTAATACTCACCGGGTTCACATCGCATGATAACCGGCATTTAAAACAATCTTTTTCAAATTTTCCGCAAAATTAGCAAAAATAAGCACATCAACAAAGCAAAATGGCATTTTTCTGCTTGTCATTGCGCAGTTCTTTCATTTAAGGCACACAAATAGATGGAAATAAGGATATAAATTTGGATAAATGGCTGAATATAGATACCTTTACACACAAATTCACTTTAACTGATATTTTTATGAGAAGATTTCTTACGCTAATCACACTTTTGGCTGTGGCATGGGCGTCTGCCACAGCGGTTAACGGAATTAAGCGAGCAAGCGACATTTCGTTAAAGGGATGCAACATTAAAAGTGCCGCCACAGATTCAATTCACAAATCACCGGCTCTCAAAGATTTTCCGGGTGAAGAATATTGGTCGATTGGTAATGGTTTGATGACCGATGACATGATTGCGCCACTCTATGGTCTCGACCCTGTAACATATACCGTGGAGGTGCAAGTATGTGCACAAAATGAAAACTACTACCGCATCATCGCGCCCTACGGACGGACTTTTGCCGAGGAAATATGCAAGCAATTGGGCGAGCCGCTGAACGAGCATGAATTCGACATAAATGGGTATTGCTATATCGATTTGGATGCAAGCGATCCCGATGATGTGTATTTCGGCAAAACGATGACCGGATGTGATTGGGGTCAAGGCGAAATGTATATCGGCATTGCCACTACCGGCAAAGTGAGGTTTAAAAACGGGATGTTCACCGCCACTATCAACGGACTTGCCGTAGGCGATAATAACGGTGCACAACTGGCTAACAAAAGCGGCAAATTCCGCATTCTCCTTCCTGGAGTTGAACCTAAAGAGTATGATATTGCACTCACTCCCAAGTCGCAATGCCTCACCAACCGCAAGTTTGAATGTAGCATCTCTGTGGGAAAAGATGTTGCAAAGGTGTGCTATGCCGTGATTCCCAACATGCAGGAAGATGAAATGGCGAAAGCCTTGAAAACGATTGCGGAAACCGGCGCAGAATTTACTCAGCGCAACGAATTCACTCTCGACATGGCTGAGGACACCAATAAGGAAACACTGATTGTGGTGGCTCTGGATGCCGATGGCAACACAGTGGGTTACGACTGGGCAACATATTATTTCATCGACGACGACACTTCCAATTGGGAGAGCGTGGGCAATGCCGTGCTGCATGATGCCATCATTCCCCAGTTTACCAACGCGAGTGCGGAAGACTTGACTTGCGAGCTCCAGCGACACAAAACCAAGCTCAACTACCTACGCCTCGTAAACCCCTACGCCACTGCCTCCTACGCACAAGAGCGTTACTTTCACAGCGGACACAACCACTATATCTATATCAATGCAGCCGACAAAGAGTGCATCTACATTGAGGAGTCGCCCATTGGACTCGACTTCGGAGCCGGTATGGCGCGCATCAATTCCTACGTGAATTATTTCCTCCAAGCCGGCTACGATTTGGACGAATGTAAAGAACTGGGGCTTGGCGCAGTTTATGAGGACAATATGCTGAAATTCGACGATGAGATGCTGCTGTTCTCCATGCTCCGCTATAGCGATGGCGACTGGTTTATCACCAACGGAGGCACCACTATCAAGTTGCCGGATGGCCTTGTAATCAGCGGTGTGGATGATATTTTGGTTGCAGAACCCGACAATGCAAAGGCAGAACTTTACAATGTGATGGGTGTGCGCATCACCGATCCGCAAAAGGGACAAATCTACATCCTTCGCAAAGGAAACACCACTCGCAAAATCATATTCTAAACAGCCAAAAAGGGCTTGCTTCGTGTGAAAGCAAGCCCGTTTCATAAACCTAATTATTGCTTGAAGACTATTTTGGAGCAGCCCAGAACCAATCGGCGTCGGTGGTTGCTACGGTGTATTTGCTATGCCCGGTGAGGGCGGCATTCTCCGGCACGAGGATTACATAATCGCATCTGCCTGCCTCGGTGTCAAAGCCGAAATGAGTGGGTATCACGATTGAGTAGGTATTGCGGGTCATGTATTCATCGAGATAATACTCTTTGCAACTCGCCTCGCGGTTGTTCCAATTGGCATTCTCGTTGAGATTGTACTCCCCGCCGTTGAGGCGCATCTCGCGGAACTCCTTCACCCCGGTGAGTTCTCCGTTGCCGTCGGTTACCCACGATTCGTGAGTGGGGTCTATCCAAATCCAGCGTTTCAAGGTGTCGCTATACACGGTGTTGATAACATGGCATTCACCCTTGAAATCGCGCGGCATACAGGTGATAAACCGCGACTTGAATCCCATTGCCAAATAGCACTCGTTGAGGAAGGTGGCGAGACCGCGACAGTTGAGACCGCGAGAGCCATCCGAGCAAGCCTCCCACATTCCGAGGGCGTTGCAAGACTGCGGATTGGGGTGCATTCCGTCGTGCTGAATTGTGTTGTGCACCCAACTGAGCAGGTTTTTAATCCTTGATATTTCGTCGCCATTGCCTGCGATACTGTCGAGATTGAAGAAATTGCGCACCGCTACGAGTCCGGGGGTGTCGGGCGATGAGTAGGTTATCTCGAGGAGAGTGTCGCGACGCTCGCTCACACGGTATTCGCCACCCTTGCGAAGCACCACAAGCGGATTGGAAGCCTCATAAACACGCTCAATCAACTCGTTGTATTCGCGCATGTCGCGCACGTTGTTGAGGTCGTTGTCGATTGCGGCATGAGCCACATCGCTCCAGCCATAATCGGCTGCAAGCGAGAGCCATTCCACTGCGGTGGACTTGCGTCCCGCAAGCGAATACATGCAAGCGCCGTTGTAGTAGAGATTTGCGAGAGTTTCCTCGATTGCCGGGCGGAACTTCTCCTGTAACGAGTCGGGAAGCCCCTTGGTGGCACCTACCATCTCGAGCATTACCTGCTCGGCTTTCACATAGTCCTTGCACTTATAGAGCAGGGAGTCGAAACGGCTCTCGAGCGCACTTTGCTTGGCGGCATATTCCATTATTTCGCGTGGCGGCTGTTGCGCCAAAGCTACTATTATTGTCGAGAGGGAGACCAACAGGGCGGTCATTGCTGCTTTAAGAGACATCTTAGTTTTCATTGTTGCGAGTTATTAAGTGGTTTTTATGGTTAGACGCAACAAGATGTCGAAAAGTTGCAATGAAATGAAAAAACTATCTTTTTTTCTTGAAAAAGGACACTATGATTTGAGAACACTCATCTTCGAGCACACCACCAACCACCTCGGTGCCTTTGGAGAATGGATTTTCGCAATAGGTGTGATAGCCGCGCTTGTCGTCGCGCGCGCCATAGACAATCCGCTTAATCTGCGACCACCCGAGAGCGGCGGCACACATGAGACATGGCTCCACGGTTACATAAATCGTGCAATCCTTGAGATATTTTCCGCCAAGCGTCTCGGCGGCGCTCGTAATGGCTTGCATTTCGGCATGGGCGGTAACATCGCGCAAAGCCTCGGTGAGATTGTGGGCACGGGCAATCACCATGCCGCCACACACAATCACCGCGCCGATAGGCACCTCGTCGCGTGCCTCGGCACGCCGCGCCTCGGCTATCGCAAGCCGCATATATCGCTCATCTGCGCTCTCCATCGACTCCACGCTAAATTGTCATCTCGCCGCAAAGCGAATATGCCAGATATTTTTTCACACTCTCGGGCGGAAGACCCAGCCCGAAAAGATACATCATCTTGGTAATCGCCGCCTCGCTGGTGATGTCGTTTCCGCTCACCACCCCGGCATGGGCGAGAGTGTTGCCTGTCTCGTAGAGATGGGAGTTCACACCGCCGTTGACACACTGTGTAACATTAAGAATCACAATTCCGCGGTCCACGGCATCGCTGAGCAAGTCGATGAGCCACTGCTCGCTCGGCGCGTTTCCGGCACCATAGGTTTTGAGCACAATCCCCTTCACATCGGGGGTGTGGAGCACATGGCTAAGGGTCTTTTCGGTGATTCCGGGGAAGAGATGCAGATACACCACATTGGTGTCGAGATTATACCTCACTTTGAGCGGACGCTTGGTGGGCACACGATACAGCGCGTCGGTGTTGAAATGGATGTCAAGACCTATTTTAGCCAGCGCCGGATAGTTGTTGCTCTTGAAAGCATTGAAATTGTCGGCACTCATTTTTGTGCTGCGATTGCCGCGCCACAGATAGTTTTCAAACAAAATAGCCACCTCTTGCACCATGGCATCGCCTTGCGGCGTGCGCGCGGCAGCCACCTGGAGGGCGGTGATAAGGTTTTCCTCGCCATCGGTCCTCACCTCGCCTATCGGCAACTGCGAACCTGTGATAATCACCGGCTTATGAAGGTTTTCGAGCATAAAACTGAGCGCCGAGGCGGTAAACGCCATTGTGTCGGTGCCGTGAAGAATCACAAAACCATCGAAATCGTCATACCTCGCCTCGATAGCCATCGCAATATCGGTCCAATGCTTGGGCGACATGTTTGCCGAATCGATAGGTGGATTGAACTGGATGTTCTCAATATCGAAATCGAGTTTCTGAATTTTAGGCACATTGTCGATGAGATGCGAGAAATCGAAAGGACGAAGAGAATGAGTCTCGGTATCCTCAATCATGCCGATAGTGCCACCGGTATAGACAATCAAAATTCGCGGACGCTGCTCGTTTGCCATTGTTAATGTCGTTAATTGATTATGATTTTGCAAAGTTAATGCAAAATCCTCTTTCTACGAAACTCCACACATATAAAATACACCTCGACACAAGAGAAAAGGCAAAAACCGTGCTCAAAAGGGGAACGGGGAGACTATTTGGCACGATTATATGCCTATTTGTACTTCCAAATAACCAAATTTAGTTAAAATCTGAATTTTAACTGCCAAAATTTCACATCCTAAACATTTTTGCATTATCTTTGCATTAAGTATTGTGGCTTGTCGAGAACGAGCGTGAAATACTTTGTTAAATGAAAAGGAAATTATTATATTTTTAATCAAAAACTAACAATAATGAAAAAAGTATTATCGTCTCTTGCAATCGTTGCAGCATTGGTTCTTACCGGCTGTAGCAAGAAAATGAACCAATTCAGTTCAGACTATTTTACCACTATCCCCACTCCATTGGAAGTGAGAAGTGAGAAAGTGCCCGGTGTTGTTACTGCCAACATCCCGCCCAAATTCTTTGTAAAGGATGCCGAGGTAACTGTAACTCCTGTTTTGGTTTACGGTGACCAAGAAGCAACTTCAATGTCTTATGTATTCCAAGGCGAAAAAGTTCGCGGAAACAACCAAGTTGTATATTACGACAATGGCGGAACCGCTTCTGTTCCCTTCTCATTCGACTATGTTCCCGAAATGGCTAAGAGCGACCTCTACCTCGCTTTCGAAGTACGCCAAGGCAACAAAACATACGTTTTGCCCCGCGTGAAAGTTGGTGAAGGCTGTATCGCAACTTCAACATTGGCTTCTGCCGCTACTGTACCCCCCGCAATCACTGCCGATGCTTTCCAACGCATCATCAACGAGAAGTACAGCGCCGACATCAAGTTCCTTATCAACCAAACTAACATCCGCGCTTCCGAGCTCAAAGGCGAAGAACTTGCAAGCTTCAACGAAGTTGTTAAGGGCGTTCAAGACCAAGACAACAAAGAAGTTGAAGGCATCAGCATCTCTTCTTACGCTTCTCCTGATGGTGGTGTGAAACTCAACACTCGCATCGCCGAAGGTCGTGAGCAAAGCACCGTTAAATACCTCAACGGTCAAATCAAGAAAAACGGTCTCGACAAGCACGGTGAACTCACTGCCGAATTTACAGCACAAGACTGGGAAGGCTTCAAAGAACTCGTTTCACAAAGCGACATCCAAGACAAAGACCTCATCCTCAGCGTTCTCGCTATGTACAGCGACCCCGAGCAACGTGAAAAAGAAATCCGTAACATCTCGGCTGTATTCGACCAATTGGCAGAAGAAATCCTTCCTCAATTGCGTTATTCTCGCCTCACCGCTTCTATCAACACTATCGGTAAGAGCGACGAAGAACTCATGGCTGCTTTCGACAAAAACGAGCCTCTCACAGTTGAAGAACTTCTCTACACTGCAACTCTCACCAACGACAACAGCAAGAAAGCTGCTATCTACGCTCGCTGCGTGAAAGAATATCCCAACGACTACCGCGGCTACAACAACCTCGGTCTTTGCCAATACGTAGTAGGTGACTACGACGCTGCTGCCGCCAACTTTGCCAAGGCTGCACAACTCGCTCCTACTTGCAACGAAACTAAGATGAACCAAGGTCTTATCGCTCTCGTTAACAAAGACTACAACACAGCCAACGAGAAATTCGGTAGCGCTGCAGGTGTTGAAGGCTTGCCCGAAGCACTCGGTCTCTACTACATCGAAATGGGCGACTACAACGCTGCTGTTAAAGCATTTGGCAACACCAAATCTAACAACGCTGCTCTCGCTCAAATCCTCACAGGCGACTACAACGCCGCTCGCAACACCCTCGCTGCTGTTGCCGCTACAAACGCTGACGCTACTACTTACTACCTCTCTGCAGTTCTCGGTGCACGCACCAACAACGAGCAAATGGTTAAAGCTAACCTCAGCAAAGCATTCAGCATCGACTCAAGCCTCAAGAACAAGGCTCAAAACGACCTCGAATTTGCTCAATTCGACCTCTCAGGTATCATGTAATTCCATCATACCAAATAGGAAGGACTGCCTCGGCAGTCCTTTTTTTGTACCCAAATATTAATAAGGTGTAAATTCGGCTCAGAACAAATCTTCCATTGTAATCACGCGCTGAACACTACCGCTATACATATTCTGCTTAAGCCCATAAGTGGTGATGAGTGTGAGATGAGGGTTTTTCATCTTTTTACACTGCTCCGCAAAAGCCGTTACCTTGTTTTTAAGTTCCAAATCGTATTGCTTGGAGATGGTGAACATTCCACTATAAAATTTTATCTCACAAATATTCACAACTCTATCGTCACGGTCAATCACCATATCAATCTGAGTCTTGCTATCCTTTTCACCGCTAATCCAGGGGGAAATATTTGTATTAACGCCACTTATCCCGAGCGCATTCTTGATTTTATCGAGATGTGCATAGCAAACTTCCTCAAAAGAGAAGCCGCGCCACGCATTAAGTTGGGGATTATGAAGGCTGTTCTCCCAAAATCCTGTACCCACCTTCACCTTATCGGTGAAATGGCAGTAAAACAGGGTGAAGAAATCGATAAGTTTGTAACGAGCATCTCGTGTAGAGCCACCCACCGGAATGTATTTCATAATGAAATCGCTCGCTTCAAGCGATTGAAGCATAGTGGTGATTCCCGCCCCGGAGGAGAGCCCTAAAGCACTACAAATCTCCTTGCGAGTGAAACCGATTCTTTTCGTTGCGAGGAATTTTACAATTTCGACATACTTTTCGCTATCCTTAAACAACGATTGATAAAGGCGAGTAAACTCAACTTGCAATTTGCTGTCTTTGCTGAAAAACATTTTGTCGATGTTTTGCGCAATGCTCAATCCGGGTTCAAAGTAGGATAAATAATAGGGTATTCCACCCACAACCATATAGGCTTGAAGCGTGTCATAATGGTCGATCGACAGCCCGCGGGACTTGAAGTAATCGTAGGTTTCCGACAATGTGAAGGGGGAAAGATGGATTTCACGCGTTGCTCGCCCGTAAAGTCCGCCGGTATTATTAAGGAGTTTGTCATTAATCCATGTAGTAGCACTTCCGCACACTATAAGGAAAAGATTGTGACAGCCTGCGCCCCATCCATTCCAAAAATGCTCAAACGCAGTAATAAATCCGGCTCGAGGTGTATCCATCCATGGCAACTCGTCGATAAAAACAATTTGCCGAGTGCCGGTTCCTTTTCGCATCAATAATTCTTTCAGCCATGAAAATGCCTCAAACCAATCTGAGGGCACCTCCTTGTGGTAGTCGCCATACATTCGCAGTGATTCCGAGAATGTCTTTAATTGTTGACGATATAACAGGTCGGAATCGGTCATTTCAAATGGGGAAATTGCCGTGTGATAGAAAGCAAATTTACCCTCGAAAAGTTCTCTCACAAGGTAGGTCTTCCCCACCCTGCGACGCCCGTAAACCACTGCAAATTCCGACTGTTTCGACTTGCTAAGGCTCAACAATACTTTTCGCTCCTCCTTGCGTCCGATTATATTCTTCTCCATATTCTCGTAAAATTAATCTGCCACAAAGATACAAAAATTACCTATTCCGGCAAATTAATTTTGGAAATTATTCTGCCAGAATCGCTATTTTTAACCCTATTCCGGCAGATTAATTTTTGATTTCACCCGCAGAATTTATTGCCGACGGCTCACATGAGGGTGATAAATCTGGAATTTCATGCCAAATGAGAGACGCAAGATATCTCCAAATCGCAGAGTGCTGTTGGTCGCCTTCGACACAATATATAACTCATTGGTGCCCAATTCATAGAACAACTTCACCGCTCTGAACATATCACTCCTAGGATAAAACGTAATGCTTTGCCCAACAAAGAGATAGAACCGGAGTTTGGTGCTGAAGGTGTAATATCCACTCGGATATTTTGCAGGCTCCCGCTCCCAAAATTCTTCACCGCCGATAGTGTTGACATAAATTCCACAAGTCAACGGCTCCAACGAAAACTGTGGCTTGAAATGCCAGTGCCAGGGCGTATAAGTCTGCTTGGCAGTGAATGTAAAACGGAGTTTGTCGGCATAAGCCTTGGGAATGAAACCAACGAGCAAATCGGTGTTCCACTGCCCGCTCCTTCCATACTCCCAGCCTGCACCAAACGAAAGGAAGCCCATTCCTCCGGCATATTGCGCCATAAAATTACGCGGCTTGAGTCGTTCCCACCCATTATAATGCCAGTCGGTGCGTTTATTCCAACACCACACACTATCTACATCAGCCGCACAGGTCGCCACCGGAAACAGGAACAGCAACAGAAACGCCCACACCAACCGCTTAATATTCAACCAACTCATACTCATAACCGGTGCTTTTAATATCAAAAATCAGGAACTGCCGCTTTCCGGCGCACGGGCACTGGTAATACAACACTCCATTGTCGAAAAAATCGGCAACATTAAACGAGTGAAGATGACCGTTGATACAAAACTGAATACCCGGGAAACTTGTAATGGCATAATCAAACAATCCGAGCACATTGTTATTAAACTGGTCGCATCTCGGCGGCGAGTGCATCGCTACTATCGTTTTGTGAGCATTTTCAGGGAAAGTTTTTATCTCATTCTCGATAAAACCGAAGTCGGGGACCATGTGGGAATAGTCATATTCGAGCGCATTGGTGTTGAGACACACGAAACACACATTCCCGGCAGTGAAAGCATAATTTTCAGCACCGAAAATCTCCTCAAACACCCTCTGTCCGGTGGCAAGGCAATCGTGATTTCCAAGAACACACACGTATGGGACAACGAGACGGTCGAGAATATCACGTTGCTGCTCAAATTCAAACTTGGCTCCGAAATCGGAGATATCGCCGCAGTGAATCACAAAATCGACGCGTTCGATAGCATTAATGGCATCGACAGCAGCATTGGTCTCGTCATACCATCGCTGCGTGTCGCTCACCACAGCAAACGAGAACTCCTCCGCTCCGATTAATGCCGTCTCGATTCGCTCGATATTCCTCCTGTTTATATCTTTAGTGCCTTGAATATCAATGTCATAGGTGTGATACTCAATCATATCACACCCGGTGAGCGTCACAGCAAGCAATATGGGCAGCAAAAATTTCTTAATCATAGACATTTCATTATCGTGTGCAAATTTCGGGAATAAATTCCTGATTTCGCTTTCCAAATTATCGCACAAAATAGCCGATTTTGCCCAATTTCAAATTTCTTCATTCCTACAATCCCTTTAGAAAAAAGGAGCGGAATACAGATAAATTCTATTTTTGGATAGATTTATTTTGTGCGATACAAGTTTTTGCCTATATTTGCCATATATTTGTAATCATAAGTTTTCTGTCATGCACATTTTCCCGGAAGGTACAATCCTTAACGATAAATATACTGTTCGCGCGTTTATCAAGGCAAACGACTATGCCGCAACTTATCGCGCTACTATGCCCGATGACTCAACGCCTTATTTCCTTAAGGTGTTTGACATTAAGGCTATGCCGCAAGACTTGCTCTCCGATAAACACACTGTTGTGGAAATCGATTTCGCGGCATCGCCCAAACTGAAGCATAAAAACATTATCACCTATATCGACCGCGGCGAGACCACAATCGATGGCGTGGATTATCAATTCCTCGTTACCGAATATTTCCGCGGCTCGCTCCTTGCCGACAGATTGCGCAACCACACCGCGCTGGCGCCGGAATTGGCAACCCAAATTATTTTGGGTGTGCTCGAAGGACTTAACCACCTCTCGACGCTCCAACTCTCGCACAACGACATCTGCCCGCGCAATATCATGCTCGAAGAGAATGAGGATGGCTCTATCACGCCTATAATCATCGACCTCGGGCACCTCTCCACTGCAAACATTCTCGGTTCGCCGTTCTTCCCGACAAACGACCTCTTTGCCGTGTGCCGCGCTCCCGAGACTTTCCTCGGCATCTACGACACCCGCTCCGACATGTATTCTGCTGGCGTGGTGCTCTACTATATGCTCTTCGGACGCAAGCCGTGGGATGTGAGCACATCGGACTGCGCCGACAATGCCGCCGAGGTGAAACGCCGCATCAAGGAAGCTCGCAAGAACGAAATTTCTTACGAGAGCGACACCCCTATCCCGCAGCACCTCATTGAGGCTATCAAAAGAGCGCTCCAGAAAAATTCAAACGACAGATTCCGCAGCTACAGCGACTTCATCAATGCCGTTAAAGGGGAGGAAATCCTCGACGACACCCCAAAGGAGGATGTGAAGCCTCAAAGTCTTTCGGGCAACGACACTGCACAGCAAGGAGTCTTCGGACAATCCACCGCATCTGCCGACCCGGCAAAAGATTTCGGCATCACCACCCGTAAAGGCAATGGATTTAAAGACATCGCCGGCATGGAATCGCTCAAGGATATGCTCAACAAGAAGGTGATATTCGTTCTCAAAAACAAAGAAAAAGCCGAAAAATATAAAATCACACCGCCAAACGGAATGCTCCTCTACGGACCTCCGGGATGCGGCAAAACATTCTTTGCCGAGAAATTTGCCGAGGAAGCCGGCTTCAACTACTCGTTTATCAAAGCCTCCGACCTCGCAAGCATCTACATCCACGGCTCTCAAGGGATGATTGCCGACCTGTTCAAGCAGGCGGAAGCCAAGAAACCGGTGGTGCTCTGTTTCGACGAATTTGACGCTATGGTTCCGAAGCGACAAGGCTCCGACAACAACAATATCGCCGGCGAAGTGAACGAGTTCCTCTCGCAACTCAACAACTGCGCCCAGCGAGGACTCTTTGTAATCGGCACCTCCAACCGTCCCGACCGTATCGACACCGCCGTGCTCCGCAAAGGACGTATCGACACCCTCGTGTATGTGCCGCTACCCGACCTCGAAGCGCGCAAGGCGATATTCCAACTCTATCTCAAAGACCGCCCATGCGACGAAATCGACTTCGATGCCCTCGCTGCAGCCACCGAGAACTATGTGTCGAGCGACATCGCTTTCATTGCCAACGACGCAGCAATGATTGCCGCGTTTGCCGATGTGAACATCACTCAAACCCACCTCATGGACAGCATCAAGAGCAACAAGCCGTCGCTCACCGCCGCCACCCTGCGCGAATACGAGCAACTCCGCGAAAAAATGGAGGAAATAGCACAGGAGGAGCCGGAGCGTCAGAGAGTGGGATTCAAAATCAACGACTAAACATTTTCTAACCCCCATAAAAACCTACAATTATGAACGAAATGATGACAGCTGTGTTTGACTATCTCAAACAACAAGGTTTAGTTCCCACGGAAGAAGAATTTGGTATCTCTTTCAAATACCAAATGGCAGATTTCCTCATCCTCTCGGATGACGACGACCAGCAATTCTTCCGCCTCACAATGCCGGGAATCTTCTCCTGCACCCCCGAGAATCGTCTTGAGACTCTCGAGGCTATCAATATCACCAACAACGACATGAAGGTTATCAAAGCGACCATCTTCGGCGAAACCAATGTGTGGCTCTTCTTTGAACAACTCCTCGACTCCACTCCGGTATTCGACGACATTATCCCTCGAGGCATCAACATCCTTCTTGCCGGACAACAAAAATTCTTCAACGCACTCAAAGAATTGGAATAAGGAATAGGCACTTCGGTGCCTTTTTTCATTTTTGAGAAGGGAGCCAGCGTTTTGAGCGTAGGCGCACAAGGAATATCGCGCCTCTGAAACACAACTCGACACACATCGCAATCCACACACCCACAAGTCCGTAATGTGGAGCGAGAATAGCGGCAAGGGTTAGACGAACAGCCCAAATCGACACAAAATTCATGGCACTCGGCACCAAAGTGTCGCCGGTGCCGACAAATGCGCCATACGCCACTATGGAGGCGGCAAACATCGGCTCGGCAAATGCCTCGATGCGCAAGATTTCGGTGCCGAGGAGGGTAATTTCGGCATCGGGAGTCATCACCCCAATCATCAACGGGGCAGCAAGATACATCACCACACCCATAGCGGTCATAACCGCCATTCCAAGCCCCACGGCAATGTTGGCAAGGCGCCGTGCGAGGTCTTTTCGCCCGGCACCGACACTCTGCCCCACAAGCGTGGTGGCGGCATCGGCAATGCCATATCCCGGCATGTAGCAGAGGCTCTCGGCAACAATGGCAAAGGAATTGGCGGCAATAGCAATGGTTCCAAGAGGGGCTACAATCACGGTGGAGAGAATCTGCGCACCACACAACACAACGTGCTCACCGCTCATCGGCACCGCTATCTTCACCGCCTTGCGCAGCATGGCGCGCGACGGAATGAACGTGCCGCGGTCGAGCCGCAGATTGAGTTCGCTGCTCTTGAAGCAGGCAAATAAGAGCATCGGAATCGCCGTTACGAGGATTGCAAGCGCGGTGCCTGTTGCAGCACCCGCCACTCCAAGCCCGGCACCGGGTATCGTGATGTCAAATCCCATCACCTCGCAGGTGGCGCTCTCGAAGATGAGCAATCGGTTGAACACCACATCGAGCACACACATCACCACATTGAGCAATCCCGGCACTTTCATATTTCCCGAGCAACGCAGCATGCTGCCGCCAAGGAGCACCATTTGGAAAGCGGGCAGAGAAAGGGAGTAGATTAGGAAATACAGCGAGGCGTCGCCGGTAATGTCAGCGTTGCCTCCGAGCCAATGCGGAAGCATAGGGCTGATTACCGCCCCGACACCACCAATCAAGCAGCCGAAAACGAGCATCGCCATAAGCGACTGCCGCAACACACTGCGTGCAGAGGCATATTCCTTGGCTCCAACAAGATGAGCCACCTGGACCGAGAAGCCCATAGCGGCAGCCGAACAGAGTCCGTTGAAAAGCCAAGTGGTGGTGGACATAAGTCCGATGGAAGCGGCAGGAGCGGCGCCGAGGCGACCCACCATTGCAGCGTCGATATATTGCATCACAATCACCGACAACTGCGCCATGATAGCAGGAGCACTGAGTTGAAGGGTGAGCCAAATCTGCTTGCGCAAGGAAATCTCGCCCCCGTCTCTGATTAGCGACAGCAACCTGTTCTCTGCCATGGCAACGGAATGATTATCGGTCCGCTTCGGGTTCCTCCTTAGAATGTTTCATCTCCTCGTCGTGGCGCTCGTAAGCCTCGACAATGCGCTGCACGAGATTGTGGCGCACGATGTCCCCTTTTTCAAATTCCACCTTGCCGATGCCTTTCACATTGTTGAGCACACGCAGAGCCTGCACAAGACCCGACTGCACGGTGCGCGGCAAGTCGATTTGAGTAACATCGCCGGTAATAATCATTTTGGAGCCCATACCCAGGCGGGTGAGGAACATCTTGATTTGGTGGGTAGTGGTGTTCTGCGCCTCATCGAGGATTATCACGGCATCGTTGAGAGTGCGACCGCGCATAAAAGCGAGCGGAGCAATTTGTATAGCGTTCCCCTCCATCATCTCCTTGAGTTTTGCCACGGGAATCATATCCTCGAGGGCATCGTAGAGCGGCTGGAGATACGGGTCGATTTTGTCCTTCATATCGCCGGGAAGAAAGCCGAGTTTCTCACCTGCTTCGACAGCGGGGCGCGAAAGGATAATGCGCCTCACCTCGCGGTTTTTCAACGCCTTGACAGCGAGCGCGATAGCGATATAGGTTTTACCGGTACCGGCAGGACCGAGGGCAAAAGTGAGGTCGTTTTCATGAAAACTCTTCACCAATCGGCTCTGGTTGGGATTGCGGGGCATGATAGGCTTGCCGTTGATGCCGTAGATGATAGCCTCATCGGCATCCTGCGCCTTTGGCGAGCCACCTTTAATCACCTCCATGATTACCTCCTCGGTGAGTTGGTTATATTTCGCGCAATATTCCTCGAGTTTCTTCACTTTCTGCTCGAAAACGAGGGTTTCGCTCTCCTCGCCGATAACCTTAATCACCGTGCCCCGGGCAGCCATGCGGAGTTTAGGGAAGAGATTGCGAATGAGGTGTATATTGCAATTGTTCACCCCGTAGAAAACCACGGGATCGACAGTGTCTATTATTATAACGCGTTCTATCATGTCGTAACTTAATTAAAACATCTTGGCAACTCTCGCCACAGCCTCTACAAAGCGCTGTACCTCCTCCTCGGTGTTGTAGAGCGCAAACGAAGCGCGCACCATCCCTTCGACGCCGCAAGCGGTCATGAGCGGCTGGGCGCAGTGATGCCCTGTGCGCACGGCGATTCCGAGTTTGTCGAGCAGCAAGCCCATATCGTAGTGATGGATATCCCCTACGAGAAACGACACCACGCCGCTTTTGTGGGCGGCATTGCCAAAGATGCGCATTCCGGGGATTTCGTTGAGCAGGCGAGTAGCCATATCGCAGAGATATTGCTCGTGAGCCTCGATTTCGCGGATGTCGATGCTCTCGATATAGGAAAGAGCTGTGTCGAATGCGGCAATATCCACAAAATCGGGGGTTCCCGCCTCGAATTTGAACGGGAGGTCGGCAAATGTGGTCTTTTCAAACGACACATGCTTAATCATCTCGCCTCCACCCTGATAGGGAGGAAGCGCCTCGAGGAGTTGTTTCTTGCCATAGAGCACACCCACGCCGGTGGGACCATACATTTTGTGGCTTGAGAAGGCGTAGAAGTCGGCATCGATGTCGCGCACATCGATTTTCATGTGTGGAGCAGACTGAGCGCCATCTATGAGCACCGGCACACCATGCTTGTGGGCTATAGCCACCATCTCCTTCACCGGATTAACGGTGCCGAGCACATTGCTCACATGGGCAATAGCCACCATGCGGGTGTTGTCGCTGAACAGTTTTTCATATTCATCGAGAAGGAGTTCGCCGCGGTCGTTCATCGGAATCACCTTCAAGTTGATTCTGCGGCGGCGCTGGAGGAGCTGCCACGGAATGATGTTGGCGTGGTGTTCCATCACCGAGAGGATAATCTCATCGCCGTTGCAGAAAGAGTCGCCGAGCGACGAAGCAGCGAGATTGATAGCCTCGGTGGTACCGCGGGTGAAGATAACCTCCTCGATAGAAGCGGCGTTGATGTAGCGACGCACATGCTCGCGCGTAGCCTCCACCTTGTCGGTAGCCTCCTGCGAGAGGGTGTGCACGCCGCGGTGCACATTGGCTTTGGTCTCGAAATACATCTTCTCAATCGCCTCGACCACGCAACGGGGAGTTTGCGAAGTGGCGGCGCTGTCGAGATAGATGAGGGGCTTTCCCTCGATGGTTCGTTTCAATATCGGGAAATCTTCCCTAATTTTTTCAATATCAAGAATTTTGCTCATAGATTCAGATGTGGTTAATCTTGTCGTGGCAAGAAGCGGCGCAATCGCGGCACAAAGCGAGTTGTCCGTAGAAACGCTTCTCGACAAGGTGTCTCAAGCGGTCGCGGAGCGATTCGAGTCTCACTTCGGCAATTACATCGCTCATAAAAGCCTGCATGAGAAGCGTGCGCGCCTCGGAGAGGGAGATGCCGCGCGCCTGCATATAGAAAAGTGCGTTTTTGTCGAGTTGTCCCACAGTAGCACCGTGGCTGCAACGCACATCATCGTTATAGATTTCGAGTTGCGGCTTGGTGTGCACCTTGGCGAGTTCCGACGCAAGCACATTTTTGTTGCTTTGGTAAGCCTCCACCTTGTCGGCACCTTTTTTCACCAGGATTTTTCCGGTGAAAGCGCCGCGCGCCTCGTCGTCGAGCACATATTTGAAGAGTTCGTTGCTGGTGCAGCGCGGTGTGTTGTGGGCAATAAAGGTGTGGTTGTCGATAACCTGATGCTCGTTGCAGATAGCCATGCCGAGGAGCCGTGTTTCGCAATGCTCGCCCACGATGTCCACCGACATGTCGTTGCGGGTGGTGCCATTCACAAGCGTGATTCCATTCACAAGGAGGTTGCTTCCCGCGGATTGACGCGCCCAAAGCGACGACACTCGTCCGGTGAGGCTCGACGATTCCTCGATATCGTAGATGTCGAGGGTAGCGTTCTCTCCGAGAACGACCTCCATCACCTGGTTGTTGAGAAACTCACACTCCTTGTTCTGCGTGTGGTCGCAGAGGAGCAAGCGGGCATTGGAGTCGCGCCCCATGACGATGAGCCAGCGGCGGTTGCCCATGAGCGGCTTGGCAGAGTTGAATATATTGACAAATTGCAACGGCTTGTCGAGCACTACGCCATCGGGGATATAGACAAACACGCCATCCTGCGCCAGGAGGGTGTTGAGCGCCACCTGTGCGTTGTCGTGTGGTGCGACGGTGTTATAGTATTGCCCCACAAGGTCGGGGTAGAGTTGCGATGCGCGGCATAGCGAATCCACAATCACGCCCGATGGCATCGACACACCCGATGACTTTCCCGCGCGGAATGCGTCGTTGAGCAGGAAATAGATGTGGGTGGAAAGATTGGGCACATCGCAGCGGAATGTGTCTGCCACATCGATGGGAATGTCAACACGATTGACATTTATGCCAAAGTCGGGGGCAAACATTGCCGGGAGGTCGCTCACCTCGTAGTTCTCGCTCCCCTTGCGCGGAAGCGGAACGCTCTCCACCGTTTTCAACGCCTCGGCACGATGAGAGTTCATCAGTTGCGAGGAGTGGGCTGAGATGTTGTCTCGCTGCGAGTTATAGAAATCGATATATTGTCTCATCACTTGCCGTTTTCAATTCGTTGTTCTTCGGCTTGCTTAATCCAGTCGTAGCCTTTTTCCTCGAGGGTGAGTGCGAGTTCGGGACCACCGGTCATCACGATTCGCCCTTTGTAGAGCACATGCACGAAATCGGGCTTGATATAGTCAAGCAGGCGCTGATAGTGGGTGATAACGATGGTGGCGTTGTTTTCGGTTTTCAACTTGTTCACACCGCCGGCAACGATGCGCAATGCGTCGATGTCGAGACCGCTGTCGGTTTCGTCAAGGATGGAGAGTTTCGGCTCGAGCACAGCCATTTGGAAAATCTCGTTGCGCTTTTTCTCGCCGCCCGAGAAGCCTTCGTTCACCGAGCGCGAAGCGAGTTTGTTGTCGAGCTCGACGATGGCGCGTTTCTCGCGCATGAGTTTGAGAAATTCGGTTGCCGAGAGCGGCTCTTTACCGAAGTATTTGCGCTTCTCGTTGATTGCGGCACGCATAAAGTTGACCATCGACACACCGGGAATTTCCACCGGATATTGGAAACTGAGGAAAAGCCCTTCGTGGCTGCGGTCTTCGGGCGACATGGCGAGAAGGTCTTTGCCATAGAATGTAACCTCGCCGCCGGTAACGGTGTATGCCGGGTTGCCGGTGAGCACTGCCGAGAGGGTGCTCTTTCCCGAGCCGTTGGGTCCCATGATTGCGTGCACCTCGCCGGGACGCACCACAAGGTCGATACCTTTTAATATTTCCTTGCCTTCGATTGAGGCATGAAGATTTTTTATTTCAAGCATAGCGTTTTATGTTATTCGAGTTTATAATTGCTATCCCACTGCGCCCTCGAGGGTTACCTGCAGCAGTTTTTGCGCCTCGACGGCAAATTCCATGGGGAGTTTGCTCATCACCTCCTTGGCATAGCCATTGACAATGAGTCCGATGGCGTCTTCGGTGGAGATTCCGCGCTGGTTGCAGTAGAATATCTGGTCTTCGTTGATTTTTGATGTGGTAGCCTCGTGCTCGACCACGCTCGACGAGTTTTGCACGTCGATATACGGGAATGTGTGCGCACCGCTGGTGTCGCTGAGCAGAAGGCTGTCGCACTGGGTGAAGTTGCGGCATCCGGTGGCTTTTGGCACCACTTTCACGAGTCCGCGGTAGCTGTTCTGGCTGTGTCCCGCCGAGATTCCCTTCGACACGATGGTGCTACGGCTGTTTTTGCCGATGTGAATCATCTTGGTGCCGGTGTCGGCTTGCTGGTAGTTGTTGGTTACAGCCACCGAGTAGAATTCGCCCACCGAGTTGTCGCCGGCGAGCACCGTGCTCGGATATTTCCATGTGATAGCGCTTCCGGTTTCCACCTGGGTCCACGACAACTTAGAGAAATCGCCGCGGCACAATCCGCGCTTGGTTACGAAGTTGTAGATACCGCCGTTGCCGTTTTTATCGCCGGGATACCAGTTTTGCACGGTGGAATATTTCACCTCGGCGCGGTCTTCGACGATTATCTCCACTATTGCGGCGTGGAGCTGGTTTTCGTCGCGCATCGGAGCGGTGCACCCTTCGAGATAGGAGACGTAGGCATCGTCGTCGGCAACAATGAGGGTGCGTTCAAACTGTCCTATGTTTGCCGAATTGATGCGGAAATAGGTGGAGAGTTCCATCGGGCATCTCACCCCCTTGGGGATATACACGAAGGAGCCGTCGCTAAACACCGCCGAATTGAGGGCGGCGAAATAGTTGTCGGTGTAGGGCACCACTTTGCCGAGGTATTTCTTCACCAAGTCGGGATAGTCTTTCACCGCCTCGGAGAATGAGCAGAAGATAACACCAAGCTCGGCAAGGCGCTCGCGGTAGGTGGTCTTGACGCTCACGCTATCCATCACCGCATCCACCGCCATTCCGCTCAGTCGCATCTGCTCCTGGAGCGAGATTCCGAGTTTGTCGAAAGTCTTCTTGAGGTCGGGGTCGATTTGGTCGAGCGATTTTGGCGCGTCGGTTTTCGGCTTGGGGGCAGCGTAGTAGCTGATTCCCTGATAATCGATTTCGGGGATGTCGAGGTGTGCCCAATGCGGCATCTCGAGCGACTGCCAGTGGCGGAATGCCTTGAGGCGAAATTCCAGCAACCATTCCGGCTCGCCTTTCACTGTGGAGATGTATCGCACCACATCCTCATTCAGCCCCTTGGGGATAATGTGGGTGTCGATATCCGACACAAATCCGTATTTGTATTCGCCAGCGGTTACGTCTCGCAAGATTTCTTCATTCTCTTGCTTCTTGTCGGCTACGTTTATATTGTCTTTTTCCATATTTTCTTGCATACTTTCTATATAACAAAATTTTCGCCGGTGAGGTTCTATTCAACCGCCGATGTTGCGGCATTTCCGGCGTGATTGAGTGTCTCGGCGATGAGCGGCGAGTCGATGAGCATCGGAGCGAAATCGACTATCCAACGCATGAGCGCGCCATCGAGAAGCCGCGACGAGGTGAACACGCTGCTGTCGGGGCTGATGTAGTGCCAGGCATTGAGCAGAAGGCTCAAGATGAGCACATATTTCAAGGTGCAGAAGAGCGCACCGAGAATGCGGTCGATAAAACCAAGGCTTAACGACGACACGAGGTTCTTGATAACCCGCCCGAGCAGCGACACCGAGAGATAGACCAGCACAAAAAGCAGCACATGCGCCACAAATGCGCCGAGCCACTGCTCCTCGCCCATTTCGGGCACTATCTCGCCAAGCAATGTGGTGGCGACACCGCCAAACATGTTGGTGAGGATGATAGCCAAAACGAGCGCGATGATGGATGTAATCTGCTTGATGGCACCTTGCATTCCGCCTCTCAACACTCCACCTATTATCACTATGAGTAATATGACATCTATTAACGACATAATTCCTTTATATTAACTTGCAAAGTTACGAAAATAGCGTCGATTCTCAAAAATTATAGCGATTTTCGGCGCGAATTTCGGCGGGACAGGCGGGAGAGGTATTCTAAAAAACAAAAAAATCGCATTATTTATGCAAAACGCGCCAAAAAGGGGAAATTTGACAAATTTAACGGTAGTTGCGGTTATATCTTTGCAGAGCAATCGCTCATTGACATGATGGCTTCTATTGGCTCGCACTTTGGGTTGCAGACAGGCTTGGGGGAACGTGTTCTGCTACACTTTCTGCGGGCTGCAAATTATTAGTCGTGGAAATGTGGGATTTTTTGGCACATTTCCACGACTAATAAATCGGAAACGACTATTTGAACAGGTCTTTCATCGTTACTTGGCAAGGGATGTCGCCCGAATATCCGCCGGGAGCAAGCCCGTAGGTGGTAATCATGGTCAAAAGCACCGTTTTCCGAGTCCCGGTGGCGCGAATAAACATTGCTCGGCGGTTTCTTATTCGCATATCCTCTTCTTCGGAGATAACATAGGGGGCGGATGCATATTTCATTTCGCACAAGTTGATGGTCATATCGTTGCGGTCGATTAACAAGTCAATTTGTGCTCCTTTTGCGCCGGATTCGGCGTCTTTGGCGGGTCGATACACCCAGGAATGGGCGCTGCTTATCACAGCGGAAAATCCGAGGGCAGCTTTTATCTGCGGCAAATGCTGGAGGCACACGCGCTCAAATGCTCGCCCTGCCCAACTGTTATGCAACGGAGTGTCGATAGAGGATGTCCAGAAATGCTCGTCTCCATTGCGGTTATTCTGTATGAAATCGAAATAGAAAAGTGTGTAGTTGTCCATGAGCTGATACACGGCATTCTTGCTTTTGGCTCCGATGGGGAGATATTTGCGAATGAAACCACACTGCTCGAGTTCAAGCAAGGCTGTGGAGAAAGTCTGGTTGTCGGTAAGTTTCGATGTTTTGAGTATGTCATCTCTCAACATTCCCATTTTTCGAGAAGCGAGTGAGGTAATTATCTGAATATGAGTATCGGGGCGCTTAAACAGAGATGAATACAATGCCTTAAATTCCATTGAGAGTTCTCCTTTTTCCTTGAAAAACATCCGGTCGATGTTCTGCGCCACGCTTTCGCCACGCTTGAGAAAACTCCAATAATAAGGGATTCCGCCCATCACCATATATGCCTCGAGAATTTGATTATCGGTGTAGTCGAGGCGGTGCGCAAGGCAATATTCGCGACATTCACGCAACGAGAAAGGCTCGAGATACACCTGGTTGGTGAGGCGGTTGTGCAAGCCGCCATAGTTCATTATCACATTGTTGATAATCCAAGAGGTTGCGCTTCCACACACTATCAGCACTATGTCGCGGCGCGATGTAGCCCAACTGTTCCAAAAATGGTCGAGAGAACGCACAAAACCCGATTTGTGGGTGTCCATCCACGGCATCTCATCGATGAAAATTACTTTCTTTCCCGAATCGGGAGCCATGCCATCGATGAAGCGTTCAAGGAGATGAAATGCCTCGCTCCAGGTTGTGGGGAGCGAACCGATGGTGCATCCGGCACTTTGCAACGACTGGTAAAACTCAGCCAACTGCTCCTTTAACGGCGCGTCATAAATGCCGGTATGCTGGAAGGTGAAGTTGTAATTAAACGATTCTCGAATGAGGAATGTTTTTCCTACACGGCGCCGACCATACACGGCTACAAATTGCGATTGGTCTTCTTCGAGCAATCCGCGGAGCAACGCTATTTCTTTCTCTCTGCCTATAATCATCTTGATTTCAACTAAAAATTACAATGCAAAGATAGCAAAAATAAATTATTAGTCGTGGAAATGTGGGATTATTTGACACATTTCCACGACTAATAAATCGGAAGGGGCGAAAAAAGAGGCTGCCGAAGCAGCCTCTGTATTGGAATGATTGATGATTATTCTTGTGTAGAATCCCACCAAACGTTGATTGTCCAAACGTCATCAGCCTGATTCCAACCACCAGGATAAGAGAGGTTTGCTCCCGGAACTTCGCTACCGATTGCTTGAAGGTTATCGGCATTGTAGTTAAGTTCGTGTGAGCACTGTCTCCAACGACGGAACTGCTTGCCTTCAGGAATAGCCTTTAAGGCAGCTGTTAATTTGAAGTGGTATGCAGGAATTGCCCATCCTGTAAAGATTGTTGGGTCATAGTCATAGCGACGCATATCGTTCCAAATTTCCATATGGAACATAAGAGCGAGACGCTTCTGAATCATAATCTTTGCAAGAGTGATGTCACTTGAGCTACCAAGTGCATTGTTTACATAGTTGTCGATATCAGCCTGAGCCATAGGTATAAATGAAGGACAATCTTTCAACTTGTCATCTTCGTTATACCAAACATTAAGTTTATCGTTCATCAACTCAATGCTAGCGCGAACACCTTTCTTGTATGCTTCAAAAGCACCACCTTTATCACCCTTGTTGAAGAGAACTTCTGCACGGATGAAGCAAGCCTCTGCGTATGTTCCTACATATGTCGGTGATGACACACGAGTGTAGAAGGTTCCTGATGTACGAGCACCATCCGATTTATTATCAGCACGGTAGAAGAGGTCAGGCATTGCAGCATAACCTTTTGATTCACTGGTCTGTTCGACATATAATGTATCTGCGTATGCATCTACATTGTTTACCCACCATTCCGGGAGTGATGCCGGATATTTTGGATCGACACCATAGTTTGAGTGCATCGGGCGGCTCTGGCTATGAATATCTG
This sequence comes from Muribaculaceae bacterium, assembly GCA_051878395.1. Classification (GTDB taxonomy): domain Bacteria; phylum Bacteroidota; class Bacteroidia; order Bacteroidales; family Muribaculaceae; genus W0P31-042. Next base: position 1,778 of record JBJEKB010000037.1, on the reverse strand, counting down.
ATGCCATATCGATTGGAAGTGAACGACGCCATTGGTTATACCATTTTACTTCTGCAGGAGTGCTTTCACTCTTTGTTGAGCATGCCCATGGAATTACGTGGTCTGCACGAGGATCTTCAATGCCTTTTCCATCAAAGTTTGTCAAGTTATCATAAAGCATCTTAGTTACATAGTAACCATAGTTCATACCTGATACAGAGTAAAGAGGAGAATAGTCAACCGGCTCATTCCAACCAAGGTTATCGTGAGTTTTGCCATTATCATCGGTGTGATTTACAATAGCATTGTCGGCATTGCTCTGCTGAGCCTTGTCAAGGGCTGCAAGGATTGCATCAGCATCATATTTACCATCAAGGTAACTACCAGCTCCCTTCTTTGAAAGTTTCACACACCAACGTGCCTTAAAGAGATATCCGAGTTTAATCCATTTGTCTACACTACCATTGCAATAGAAGTCGCCTTCTGCGAGGGTTGGCTGTGTTCCAGGATGTTCTTTACTCTTATACTCCTCAAGAAGGCGGATACCTTCATCAAGGTCATTTAGACAGCCAAGATAAATTGTCTTACCTGTGTCATATTTTGGAATAGCAGTATTCGGGTTACAAGCTTCAACGTAAGGCATTTCACCATAAAGGTCAGTCATAAGCATCATACCATAAGACTTGATGATAAGAGCCACACCGGCATATGCTCCGTTGTCATCCGCAAGCGCTTTCTTATACATATCATCCACGTTCGCCATTGCTCCTACAAACCACCACTGATATGGAGTTGTTACAATACTGCTTGTCGGATACCAGTAAGACATGTTTTGATATGTACCACCGCCATAGTAGCGAGTCCAGTCACCACAGGCAAATACATTTCGCCAACCAGCAAAAGCCTGTGCACTATTGGTATAAAATTCAATGTGGGCAAGACGCTGATGGTAGGCTGTACTTTCAGCAGACGGGGTGTCCGGGTTGACGTTAACATTGAGCCAGTCGTTACAAGAACTCAACGATAAAGCGGCTGCTCCACACAATATAATTGATTTTAATAACTTCATATTCTTAAAATTTAATGTGTTTAATACTTTTTTTGAATGTCAATTTAACACCTGATAGATTAGAATGTCAAGTTAACACCAAATGCACAACTTGCTGTTGAGGGTACACCGCAGTAGTCGAAACCTACTGAAGAAGAACCACCTGCTCCTGCTCCTGCAGCTGCAACTTCGGGATCACCATCATAGTTGGTGAAGAGGAGGAGGTTGTTGGCAGAGAACGAAAGTGAAGCACGTTTTATGCAACGTGTCTTTTCGAGAAGAGTCTTCGGAAATTCGTAGCTTACTGAGATAGTACGCAGACGTACTGAATTAACTTTGGTTATCCAGTTGCGTGATTCGTAGTTATATGCGCCAGTATAGTAATCCTTGATTACATTGTAGCCGCTTTTTTTCTTACCACTCATTACGTATGTGCCATCCTTGCTGAATGTGAAGCTTGCAGGAACATATTCTCCATCCACTTCTTGCACTCCGGTGATTGTAAGATCTTGGTTACGAACATCTGCAGAGAATTGGCTTGTACCCGACATAGTCATAGCATACTTAGTACCATTGAATACATCACCACCTACTCGGAATTCCCACAACATGTTGAAAGTCCAGTTTTTATAGCGGAAGGTATTGTTGAAACCACCTTGGAACTTAGGCTCGCGGTTACCAACCTGAATATCTGTTTCACCTTCTTGTGGCATACCGTCCTTATCAAGAATAAGCATTCCGTTGTACTTAG
>JBJEKB010000036.1:0-5386 GCA_051878395.1 Muribaculaceae bacterium | reverse complement strand
AGAAAAATCAATATGTAGAGCAAAATCCCTCTCATATCAAATGCGAAGTTACAAAATAATCGTGACACTGCAAAGCTTATGCGCGGTGTCGCCCGATTGCGTTGCAAAGATACAACGGAAAATGCAGTTAAATTGGGTTAAAACGCCGAAACGCGCGCAAACTGCATCAAAACCGCATCGCCGCGCCGTAATTTTGCATCGTGAAGCCGGTGTGGATGCCGTTTTGCCGCTTGTGGCGATTTTGCTTGGTGAGATGGGCTTTATCATCTTGAGGGGATAAAGTGGCTCAGAGGGCACAGAAAACATCGCAGGAGGGGCGTTTTATGCAACTGTCATCTGCTGTTGCAAGTTTTGGCGGGAATGGTGGCGATACAGTAACAGGTGGCGATACAATAAAAGAAGCCCCCGACAAGGAGTGCGGGGGCTTCGTGATAGATAATGGTTAATTGATAGGTTATTATTTCTTAATAACTTTTGCAGTCTTGTTGTTAACCTTGAGGATGTAGGTTCCTGCGGGGAGACCTTCTACGTTTACAGTAGCGTTGTTGCCATCGACAGTAACATCGCCTGTAGCCATAGCGCCTGCGAGGTTGTAGAGAACGATGCTGTTGATGTCTTCGGCAGTGCGAACGTTAACTACGGTTTCGGCGGGGTTAGGATAAACGATGAGAACGTCGGATGGTTCGGTAGAGAGAGCCTCAACGCCGGTGATAACCTGGCTTGCAGGACCCGGAGTAGTGGTAACTGCGGCGTCGCCCGGGAGAGCGATGACGAGGAGACCGGTCTTGCGGTTGTAAGCGAGGAGGTTGCCGGCATAGTCGAACTTGAGCTGGTTGATTTCGGTGATGTTCGACAATTTAACAGTGTAACTGTAGGTGAATTCCGGCATGTTCTCGTTCCAAACGATGTCATAAACGCGGATGTTGCCGCTGCCATCGACGATAGCCATCATCTTCTTGTCGGCACTGATAGCGAGACCTGCGCCGCTGCAGCCGTTGAGGTCGCTCCAGCTACCTGCGTTGATGAGGAGTTTGCCATCGTGGTCGCAATATACAAATGCAGGAGCACCGGTGTTGTTGTTGCCTGCGCCGCGCACTTGCGAGAGGAATACACCTTCTTCGAGGACATTCACTTCGACGTTGGTGTTGAGCATCTTCTTGGAGGCTTCTTCGAGTACGCCTGTAGGAGCTTGGTCCCAAGTGTCGGCTGCGCCGATGTCGTAGCGAACAGCGCGTTGGCCGTTGCCTGCAGGATAGTCTTCGCAGAATACATAGAGTTTGCGGTCGGCACCCGAGCCGAGGAAGGCAACACCTGTTGTGCCACCACCCACTGCTACACCGTCGGCATTCTTAATACAGCCGTCGCTGTCGGGGGTTCCTACGAATACGTTGGAAATACCTGCATCGGGAGTTGCGGGGTTGAACATCCAGAGACCTGCGTGAGCATCGCTCCAGTCGGTGAGATATACTTTTCGGTCGCTCACTGCGATGCGCAAAGGTGAAGAACCGTTGGTTGCATTGAACGCCTCTTTGAGATAAACGCCCTTGCTATTCAAAAGCGGGTCGAATATTTCGAGACCTTCGGAGTAGCCGTAGGCAGCGTAGATATTACCAAACATCGGGCTTTCGGGGTCGTTATCCACAGCCACACCACCGCGACCGTTGGCGTTGGCTTTCACTCCCGAAGTGCTTGCAACCACACCACCTGTCGGGATAGAGTTGCTTGTTACTTCGATAGCCCAAGAGTACTTGCCGACAGGCAATTTCTCGTTGGCGATTACATATTGTTGCTCACCCTTGGTGAGTTCGCCGAGGCTAACCGACCAGTCTTCCATGATGCTCTCTTCGTCGGCTGCGGTGAGGACGAGGCTAACATGAGGAGCGTCGGCATTGAGAGTGAACGAGAAGATAGTGTTGGTCTCGTCTTGAACAGCGTTGAGGTTGTAGGCATAAGCCGACTGGAACTTAGGTTGTTCGGCAGTGGCGGTAGTGAGTTTGGTGATAGTGCCGTTGGTAACAGCCATCAATTCGATGTCGCCGGCGGTAGCCAAGCCGTCGTCGTCGAGAGTAACTACAGTGCGTCCTACAGCTGCCATGATAGTAGAGGCAGTGATGTCGGTGTCAACGAGCACTTTCACGAGGGTAGCATCGGGCATACCATTGGTGAAGTCTATAATCTTAACTACATTCTTCTCTTCTACAACGTCGGGAGCAACCATGAATGAGTGTCCGGCATATTTGAACAAGCCCACCTTGGCAGGAGCCACGTTGAGCAAGCCCGGACGGAGGTCGCGGCGGTCGTTGACTTCATCGCTGAGGAGAAGCTCGGCAGGCATAGCCTTGTTACCGGTGAGAACCATGTAGTTGCCATCGCGAGGCGAAAGTGCAACGGCATAGTCGGTGCCGAATTCTACGCTTGTGAACATGTCGTCGGGACGAGCGAAAGCATCGCTAATCTTTTCGCCTTCTGAAATAGCGCAGATAGCAAACCAAATCTTGGTGGTAGAGGCAACTGTCTCGGCTGTGAACACGAGTGTACCGCTTTCCATTGTGCCTTGATAGTACAATGAGTTGCCTGAATGGGCATTGTAGAAGTTACCTGTCTTGTTGGAAGTGAACCAAACAGCGGGGTCGCCGGTCGGGAGACCGGTCTCCTCATCGTTGGCCCATTTGTAGATGTTGATAGTAGCAGTGCCGTTGAAAGCATTTGCACCGCGAGCGCAACCGATGAGCACGCCGTCGGCGGTCATGGTGATATCAGACAATGCAAGTTCGGTACCTGCTGTGCCTGCAGTGCCCAATGTTACGACTTCCTTGGAAGCGGTGTTGACTGCATATACATAAGGAGCGTTTTCGGCATCGAGAGCGAGGATGTAGAGCATTTCGTTGCGCATAAGGGCGCGGCGAACTGTCTTGCCCGCGAGAGCCTCGATAGCGAGGTCGCTATATTCTGCGTTGAACTTGTAAGCCGAAGCAGCGCGGATAGCCGGGTTGTTGATTTCGTCGGGATAATCAACATAGACGATTGCCGGAGGCTCGTAGGCTGTTGATTCAAGGAGTGCGGTAACGTAGGAAGTTTCGTTGGCTTTTACCTCAAATGGAGCTGTGAATTCCTCGGCAGCCTCTTTATAGTCGGGGTGAGAATAAGAGAGGGTGTAAGTGCCGGGTTCAACGTTCTTGAATACGAAAGCGCCATTGTACTCTTTGTCGGTGGTGTAGGTAGCAACCACATTACCGTCTTTCTTCAAGGTAACGACAACGCCGTTGAGAGGCTTATAGACCGAGTTGCTGGTGGCAATCGCATGGTAGAGGTCGTGTTTGAATTTCTCATGTTGGTCGCGAACGATACCATAGATGTAGCCTGTGGTTTCCTTGTTCAAGCCGAAGTATTCGCAGATACCGCGAGCGTAAGCAAGACCTTCCATGTGGCACACATCGTCGTTCATAGCGCGATAGCGAGCAGGTTGATAGGTGTGGAAGTATCCTTCAACGAGGAATCCGGGAACAGTGTGCATGAGCACTCCGAGATAGCCGGTGTAGCCCTTGCTGTTGGTCCACTTGTTTCCTTCGCCGTAGAAGTTCCAGTCGCCGCGAAGGTTCATCTTGGTCATGGAATAGTAGCTCCAGTCCATGTGGGGATTCTCAAACGCGTAGGGCCAGCAAGTTTCAGCCATCTTGTCGCTGGTTGCAACTTCGGGAGCACCGTCGGCACCGCGGTAGAGATAGAGAGGATAGTTCACGCCGTCTCCATCCACATTTGCGTTGGAGTGGATAGAAATGAACATATCGAAGTTGTTTTCGTCAACCTCGGCAGAAATTTCTGAAAGCGAACGGTTGTAAGCGTCGGCAAGGCTTGCGTCGGCACCCATTTTCACTGTTGGGTAAGGACCTGCCTTAACGTGCGACATAACGAGGTTGTTGCTCAAGTCGAGAGCCGCACCCACACGAGCCGGGTTGGCATTTTCTTGGTTCTTTGTTCCGTCAAACGGAATACCCATGTCGTTGAGCTTGTGGAGGAGGAACAAGGCCTTCTGGAGGTTGGTGTTGGTCTCGAAGAAGCCTGTTGTATCTACATTGTCGGGGTCGGCATAAGCCGCGCGGTCGATAGTGCGCATCGGGCGGTCGTTGGCTGTCCAGCTACCGTGTCCGGGGTTGATATATATGCGCAATTGGTCGGCTGTCTTTTGTGCCTGGAGGCTACCTGCTGCTGCAATGGCAAGCGCGCAAGTGGCAACGATATATCTTAGTTTCATATTGCGTCGTGTTATTTAGTGATGTTCATAATATACAATCCACCTGCCGGAGTAGTGTATGAAATCTTGCTGCCGTCAGCCGAGATAGATGGATACATAGCCATAGCGTTTTCGGGGGCGATTTCCTGGCGGGTTTTGCCGTCGGCCGAAACAGCCATGAGAGAAGAAGAAGTAACAAATTCGCCGTTGTCATGGTCAACCATTCCCACAACGGTGTTGTTGTCATACCATTTAGCTGCGCGGAGGATTCCGAGTGCTACAGGATTCGAGCCATCGATGTTGGCAACAAAGCAGCCTGTTGCAGCGAGGTAATATACAACCTTTTTGCCGTCGGGCGAAACCGATGGCCAGAGGTAGCTTTGACCTTCACGACCATTGGGCGAGATAACCGAAGTCTTGCCGTTTATGGTGATGCAGAGTTGTCCTTTGTCGATAGAAGCGGTTGGACGGCTCTCTTTAACGCCTTTCACAGCCTTCACTGTGGCGCGGCGGCTGTCGATAGCGGTAACTGTGTTGCCGGCTACTGCCACACCATTGAGGTTGCGGGTGGGAGCAACGATAGTTGCAACATTCTTTGTAGCGAGGTCGAGAGTCTTAACCGACACATAGCGGAGGTGATTCTCATCGAAAGAGTTCTCGCGATACACAATTGTTGAGCAGTCGTCGAGGATGCTCACACTGTAACCGGTGGATGACACTTGTGTGAAGGCAGCAGATGAAATGTCCCATTTGCTGATACCTGATTTGAAATTGTTCGTAACGAGCACGAATGAGCCGTCGGGACTAATGGTTGAAATGCTTGCCGATGCGCTCTCGGGAAGGGGAACCTTCTCTACCGAACTCACCTTTAGCAGTTGGGCGTTACCCATTGCTGCAAAGCACATTACCATTGCCAAAAGAAATGCTTTTCTCATAATGGTTTTGTTGTTAGGGTTGATAAATGTTTGTATTTAATTAAATAGTATTTGTTTTAAGTGTTTTTATGTGCCTTTCGGTACGATTACTCTTCGCTGGTAAAATTATCAAACAATTACGAATTAGCCAAATTTTTTCACTCTATTTAACGAATAATGATTTTGTGGTAACTATTCAGCTATCCGAAAGCATTACAAAACTGCTATTGAAAAACCATCA
>JBJEKB010000035.1:0-5397 GCA_051878395.1 Muribaculaceae bacterium | reverse complement strand
GGTTATGCTCTCGAATCTTGAGGCGGAGAACCGGCATCGCGCTTCTCTTGCCCGCATCTACAATCGCGAAATCTCCAATCCGCTTGTCTCCAAGCCCACAATCTTCAACGACATGGGGCAGGTGTGGTATCAGTATGTGATTCAGTCGCCCGAGCGCGACAGGTTGCGTTCCTATCTCGATGATTGCGGTGTGGCTACCGACATTGTGTATCCTGTTCCGGCATACAAGCAGCCGTGCTACCGGCATCTGAATGTTGGCAAACTCCCTGTTACCGAGCGTCTTGCTTCTACAGTTTTGAGTCTCCCTATCACTTCGATAACATCGCTCGACGATGCTGTTGAAATCTCAAATATGATAAACAAATTTGTCTAATTTTATTATGACTTTTTCATCTCTCGAATATCTTGTTTTTCTCCCCATTGTGTTCATCTTGTATTGGACACTATGCAAGCGCAGCAAGGCGTTGCAGAACTATCTGCTTGTTGCCGCCAACTGTGTTTTCTATGCCTGGTGGGACTGGCGTTTCCTCGGATTGCTACTTCTCACGGCTGTCTCGGTGTTTGCTGCAGGCAAATTGATGCGGCACTATGACGACGATGACCGAAACCGCAAACGCATATCGGCTGTGGCGATTGTCTTCAACCTCGCTATACTGTTCTATTTCAAGTATTTCGACTTTTTTATCCACTCTTTTGCCTCGGCTTTCGGCATAACGCTGACCGATACATCGACACTTCACATTTTAATGCCTGTCGGCATTAGTTTCTACACCTTCACCGCAATTAGTTATTGTGTGGATGTGTATCGCCGAAAGGTGGCTGCAACCGACGATTTTGTGGCATTTTTTGCGTTCCTCACATTCTTTCCGGCTATTCTCAGTGGTCCGATTAGCCGTGGTGAGAAGCAGTTGCCGCAGTATCTGGTAAAGCGTGTTTTTGATTACGACAAGTGTGTGGCGGCAGTGAAAATGATTCTCATCGGCGCGCTGATGAAGTTCTGCCTTGCCGACCGCCTCGGGATATATGTCGATGCAGTGTATTCCAATTACGAGTTTCACAATGGCTCGACATTGCTTCTCGCCACGATTCTATACACAATCCAGGTGTATGGCGACTTCGCCGGCTATTCGCTCATGGCTATAGGTTCTGGCAAGCTGCTTGGAATCGATCTCCCGGTGAACTTTATCCGTCCTTATTTCTCGCAGACAATCGGCGAGTTTTGGCGCAGGTGGCATGTGTCGCTTTCCACTTGGTTCCGCGACTATCTCTATTTCCCGTTGGGCGGCAGCCGTGTGTCGCGTGCGCGTTGGGCTTTCAACATCATGGTGGTGTTTATCGTCAGCGGTTTGTGGCATGGTGCGGCGTTCGGCTACATCGTGTGGGGTGCCATTCATGGGATAAGCATTGTGGTGGAGAAATATGTCTATGGCGATAAACTCAAAAAGATGGGCAATCGCCCCTCGGTGCCTTACTTCTTCCATATTCTCATCACGCTTATCATAGTCGCTTCTTCGCGTGTGTTCTTTATCACTCCCAGCATTGGCGACGCTCTGACAATTTTTGCCAAAATCTTCACCGAGCCGGGTGCCTTGTTTACCGATTCCAACACGTTTATTTTGGCGGGCATTTCCTTTGTGATTGTCGCAATATATGATTGTGTCGAGGAATATAACCTCAAATTGCGCTTGTTGAGTTCTTCCAATGTGGTGGTGCGTTATGCCACCGCCGCGGCTCTCCTTTGGTTTATCCTTGCTTGCGGCGTGCTCAACAACAGTTCATTTATCTACTTTAAATTTTAATTGGTTATGAAGAATGGATTGAAAAAATTTGGAGTGGCGGCGCTCATCGTTTTTGCTTCGGTGGCAGTGCTCGATGTGTGCACCGGACTGGTTGTTGACGCTATGTTGCCACAAATCGATAAAGATTCCAAGATGGGTAAGAGCGTCTATGCCTTGTATAATGTTTCGGGCGATTATCTAATTGTGGGTTCGTCGCGTGCCGCCAACCACTACGACACTCCGATGATTGCCGATTCAATCGGCATCGATTTCGACAACCTCGGTATCGGTGGCACGATTTTTGCCGATAATTATTGCATTATCAATACGATTCTCGACCGCTACACCCCGAAGGTGATTGTGTGGGAGTTTTCCCCGGCATATCTTTTTATGGAAAATGACAACTGCAAGGTGGAGTTGCAGCCATTCTATAAGTCAAATCGTTATGTTCACGATATTTTGAGTTATGAATTTGGTGCCGACGAGCGATTCAAGATGAACAGCAACATCTACCGCTTGAATTCCAAGATTCAACGCATTGTGATGCGCTACATGGTGCGCAAAGGGGAGGTAGATGACCCGTTGATGGGGTATGAACCGCTCACCGACAACCATAAGACATATCCGCCGGAGATGATTCCCGAAGACACCTCCTCAATGGTGCTCAACCGGCATCGTGTGCGCCTCTTCTCAGAGACAATCTCGAAGGCTCAAAAGCAAGGCTGCCGTATGCTCATGGTGTATTCGCCTCGTTATGAGCGCAAATCTGCCGGCGATGTCTATGGCAAGACTTTCACCGCTCTTTGCGACAGTCTCGGTGTGCCTTTCATCGACAATTCGCAGATTCCCGAGATTGTTTCGCACAACAATAATTTCCATGATGCAATTCACCTCAACGAGACCGGTGCACGGCTTTATATGCGCTATTTCATCCCGCAGTTGAGGGATTTTCTCAATGAAACCGATTCTGTGAAATGATGCGTTTATTCCTCATATTGCTTCTGCTCCTCGGCATGGCGCCGCAGGCTGTGGCGCAGTGGGCTCCCGACCATCTCGGCGACGGTTTTATGATGCACCGCGTGGCTCTGCCCGATGACTATTCCGGAAAGGTGAGGGCTACTGTGGTGAGAAAACTTGCGCACAATTCCCGCCGTGCGGTGGTGTATGTCCATGGCTACAACGATTATTTCTTCCAAACGGAGATGGCAAACCGGATGGTCGATTCCTGTTTCAATTTCTATGCCGTGGATTTGCGCAAATATGGGCGCTCTTTGCTTCCGGGACAGGTGCGGTTCCAGGTAAGAGACTTGACGGAATATTTCCCCGAAATCGACTCGGTGATGACAATTGCTGTCCGCGATGGAAACACCTCCATTCTGCTCATGGGACACTCCACAGGCGGACTTATCACCTCTTACTATATGGCAAAGGGTAGGGGAGACCGGTTTCCGGTGCGTGGACTAATTCTCAACAGCCCGTTTCTCGACATGAACCTCTCGCCGTTTCTCGAGGATGTGGCTGTGCCGCTCGTTTCATTTGTCTCTCCGGTGTTGCGCAACATAAAAGTGTCGGAAAGCGACGGCAATGCCTATGCACAGAGCCTCCTCCGCCGCTACCATGGCGAGTGGGATTATAACACCCGCTGGAAACTCGAATATTCCCCCGATGTGTATTCGGCATGGCTCGGCGCCATCCACAAGGCGCACGTGTTTGTGCAGCAAGGCACCGATATCCGCGTGCCCATTCTGCTCATGTATTCGGCGCGCTCGGTGTATGGTAGCGACTGGACCCCCGATTTCAACGACGGCGATGCCGTGCTCGATGTCAACGACATAGCCCGCTATGGGCAGCATCTCGGACCCGATGTCCACCATCTGCGCGTTCATGGCGGATTGCACGACCTCGTGTTGTCGCGCCGACCGGTCCGCGAAGCCCTCTATCGAGCCATTTTCCGCTGGATTCACTCCAAAATAGAGTGAAATTATCGACAGAATCCAATTAATTCGATATGAAATTATCGGAGTTAAACTGAGTGAATAAAATTTAAAATTTACAATTCGGGGGGGGGTAAATAAAGCCTTTTATACGTTTTGTTCCGATAATCATCGGTGGATTAATTGCTTGCAACGTGGCGAGGCAACCATACGCTCTTGCGTCTGTTAATAAATCCTGCATACCGTTAAACGCTATTACCCGCTCATTTGCCTTTCCCGAAAATAGGTATTACATTTGCAATGCAAATAATAGGTAAAAAACCGAATACATCCTCAATGCCCTGTTTGTGAAAATAGGACATCATCTACTAAATAAGTGCGAATAGGGCTGGTTACAGCCCTATTTTTTACCCGCCACAACAATTTCCCCGCTAACCAATGAGCAGCTGCGCTGCTTGGCGGCAGTTGGCGAAGCCACCCTCGGGAGCGAAGTTGTTCTCCTCTCCATCGTAGATGACGGCGGTGGTTTGCACACGCTCGCCCAAAAGTTTGCGAAGATAGCTGAGGTTCTTCGCCCATTGAGGCGTATAGGTCTTTCCCGACTTGATCTCGAACGCTTGAATGTGGCCATCGGGCAGGATGCGGAGAAGGTCCACTTCGTGTTGCGTTTTGTCGCGGTAGAAGAAGAATTGATTGGTGAGGCCCCGGTTGAGGTCGGTCTTGATGAAGTCAGTAACTACTATATTCTCAAATAAGTTACCTCGAAGCGGGTGCAGAGCCATTTGTTCGGTAGAGCGTATGCCTAAGAGCCACGCTGCCAAGCCGCAGTCGTAGAAATACAACTTGGGCGACTTGGTAAGTTGTTTGCCAATGTTTTGGTAGTAAGGCCTAAGGAGTGTTACCACGTAGGATGCCTCCAAAATGCTCAACCATGATTGGATAGTGGGCACGCTTACACCCACCTCCACCGACATGGATGATGCGTTAAACTCTTGACCGATGCGGCCTGCACACAGGCGCAGAAAGGTTTGGAAGGCATGTAAATCCTTGATGTTTAGCAGCGAACGCAAGTCTCGTTCGATGTATGTCGAGAGATAGTTTGACAGCAGTAAATCTACGCCGCGGAAGTCTATCCCCCACAGGGCAGGGAAGCCGCCGCGCAGCAACAGCTCATCTGTTGATATCTCGGGGTAGCTCCTGAGTATCTCGCTGATTGTAAGCGGCAAAAGTGTTAGTACGGCAGTGCGACCAGCCATCGACTGCGTCACTTTTTCTAAAAGAGCGAAATTACTACTGCCGCTGACTATAAATCGCCGCGAGCCGCCGTTGATGCGATCGTTGTCAACCTCCACTTGAAGGTAGGAGAAAATTTGCGGCCAGCGTTGTGCCTCATCGATTATCACCCCGTTTGGGAAGCGAGCGATGAAGCCTTTAGGGTCGTTTTGCAATTGCTCCAGAGTGGAGTAATCCTCGAGGTTAACGTATGGCAAATCAGGGAGATATGTTCGGCAGAGAGTGGTCTTTCCCGACTGGCGAGGACCGGTGATGGTTATCGTCGGCAGGTATTTGAAGGCCTCAGAGAGTGTGCTCTCCATCGTTCTATAAATCAGCTTGTTGCTCATAAACCGTCTAAATTTAAAGTTGCGTTTAAAATTTAGACAAAAATACAACATATTTTTATAATC